>JBEBHW010000843.1:0-1545 GCA_040081145.1 Burkholderiaceae bacterium | reverse complement strand
CGCCGAGGCGATAAAGCGGGTTGCCGGGCGCCGGGTTCGTGTAGACCTGCAGCCAGGCCTGCTCGACTGAGGCGTTGGGCACATAAGTCTCTGCCCAGTCGCGCTCGAGCGCATTCGCGTCGATGACCAGGCCGTTGCGGCTGAGCAGCGCGATCACGTCGTCGTAAAGGCTGGGCGAATTCAACGCGGCCTCCATCGCCGGCCAGACGTGCGGCATGTTGCGAAAGGCACTCGCCAGGCGCGCATTCTTGTTGCCCAGGATGAACTCGACGTGGCGGTACATGAACGACAACTGACCTGACGCGGTGCCCAGCGTGTCGCGGAACTGGTTGAAGCCTTCGGGCGTGATGGTGGACAGCACGTCCCACGAGCGGCCGATGTACTCGACCATGGCCTTGGCGCGAATGAAGATGTCGAGCGCGTTCTCGACCGCATCGGTCTTGATTTGCTGCTGTGCGTTGTACAGCTCGAAGTGCAGCGCCTTGAACAGCAACTCCTTGACCTGGCCCATGACGAAAAAACACATCTCGTCGTAGCCCTGGCTGCGCGGGTGTTGCAGCGAGAGCAGTAGGTCGATGCTCTGGTAGTCGACATACGGGTTGCTCGTTCCTGCGAAGTCGACGAGCGGTTTGCCTCCGGTGGCTTGTGCGGTGTAGGCGCGGCTTTCGTCGGTGGTGACGGGCATGGGGCGAGCGCCGATGCCCGGGGCAACGCCTGCGGGGTCGATGAGATGCGGAACCTTCGGTGCGTAGTTGGGCATGTTGGTTTGGCAGTTTCAGTTCGCGGTGAGCAAGGCTGCGACAGCACGGCCCAGCCGCGTCGCCGGATCCGCAAGCTCGAGGATGACGTCGAAGTGATTGCGCTGCGCGATCTCGAAGGGTTCGCAGCGCGTTCCCGCGCGTTCCAGCTGCGCAGCAAAGTCACGGCTCTGGCGTTTGAATTCGGCCGTCTCCACCTCGCCCCAGCAGACGATTGTCGGCGGGAAGCCTTGCAAGGGCAGCAGCGCCGGGCTCACCTCGCGAGCTACCGCGGGCGTCAGGCCGAGCGCATCATTGATCGATGTGCCCACCAGCGGCTCGAGTTCATAGATTCCCGAGACGAGCACCGCGGCCTTGACCGGCGCCCTGCCGGCGTGCGGCAACGCCGTCATCGCGGCGAGGTGCGCGCCCGCGGAACTGCCGGCGACGACGATGCGCCGCGGGTCGACTCCCAAAGTCACCGCGTTGGTATGCAGCCACGCGAGCGCGACGCGGCATTCAGCGACCATCTGCGCAATGCTCGCGTGCGGCGCAAGCGTGTAGTCGAGCGCGGCAAGAGCGAATCCCTGATTCACACAGTGAGTGGCTGCAAATGCAGAGTCATCCTTCGATAGCTCCTGCCAATAACCGCCGTGGATAAACACGAGCAGCGGTGCAAGGCTGGCGCGGCCGGGTCTATCCGGCGGCGCGAACAAATCCAGGCGCTGTGCCGCCCCGGGCCCATACGCCAACCCCAGCCGGCCGGGCGTGCGTGCGCGGGCGTCGCGGCGATGCGCCGCGAAGGGAA
>JBEBHW010000164.1:0-7365 GCA_040081145.1 Burkholderiaceae bacterium | reverse complement strand
CATAGGCAATGCCGCGCAGGTAGCACGCCGCGGCGAACCCGGCGACGTCGCCGACGACGCCCCCACCCAGGGCGAACAGGATCGTTTTGCGGTCGCAACCCGCGCCGAGCAGTGCATCGAAGATGGAGTTTGTCGTCGTCCAGTCCTTGTGCGCCTCGCCCGCAGGCAGTTCGATCATGAGCACCTTGGCGTACTGCCTCGAAAGCGACGCCTGCAATCGACCGGCATAAAGCGCAGCGACGTTCGAATCGGTGACGATGGCGACGGTCGCCGCGGGGGGCAGACCGAGCCAGCTGGACGACGCATCCAGGAGGCCCGCACCGATGACGATGTCATAGCTGCGCGCGCCCAGGTCGATGGGAACGCGCACACCGGGGACTGCTGAAGGGGTCATGCGCCGAGTTTAGGCGCAGGCTTGTTCACGTCGTCTGCGGCAGCGCCTGTGGGCGGCACCAGCCCGGCCAATTCAAGTTGCATCACCACCATGTTGACCAGGGTGTGCACCGAAGGCCGCCCGGTCTCGATGATGAAGCGCGCCGTCGAACGGTACAGCGGATCGCGCTCGGCGTGCAGGTCGCGCAACTTGCGCAAGGGGTCAGCGACTTGAAGCATCGGCCGATGCGTATCGTGGCGCAAGCGCCGGAACAGTTCCTCCGGCGTCGAGCGCAGATACACCACCGTGGTGTGGTCGCGCAGATTGCGCCGATTCGCCTCGCGCATCACCGCGCCGCCGCCGGTGGCGAGCACGCCCTGGGTGTGCAATACGAGTTCGGCCAGGACGTCCTGTTCGACGTCGCGAAACCGGGCTTCGCCTTCGCGCTCGAAGAACACGCGGATCGGGCAGCCCAGGCGCCGCTCGATCTCGACATCAGCGTCGAAAAATCGAAGGCCCAGGTTGCGCGCGAGATGGCGGCCGACGGTGGACTTGCCCCCGCCGGGCATTCCGATCAAGGAGATCAGCATGCCCGAGTCTAACTTTGGGTCTCGCAACTCGGCGACTCTGGCACGCACTCCGAAGCAGGCGGAAACCGCCCGTGCTCCGGGCGGGTCGCGTTCAGCGTGCCGCTGTCTTGTCGGTCACGACTTTCGGCGTGAGGAAGATCAGCAGTTCCGTCTTGTTCGTGCTCTTGGTGCGCGTCTTGAACAGATTTCCGAGGATGGGGATATCGCCAAAGAACGGAACCTTGGTCGTGTCTTCACGCTCGCGCTGCTCGAAGATTCCGCCGATCACGACCGTGCCTCCGTTGTCGACCAGCACTTGGGTCTTGACGTGTTTGGTGTCGATGGCAAAACCCGCAGCGGTCACTCGGCCGACGCTGTCCTTCGTGACATCGACATCCAGGATGACGTTGCCTTCGGGGGTAATTTGCGGCGTGACCTCGAGCTTGAGGTTGGCCTTGCGGAACTGCAGCGCGGTGGCACCGCTGGACGTCGCCGTCTGGTAGGGCAATTCCTCGCCCTGCTCGATCAAGGCCTTGACCTGGTCCGCCGTGATGACGCGCGGGCTCGAAACAATTTTTCCCTTGCCGTCAGCTTCCAAGGCGGAGATTTCCAGACTGAGGAAGCGCGTCGCCGCTGAATTGAAAAGTGACACCGCAAAAGTTCCGGCGTTGAAATTGTTCTGCCCCGTCGCCGGCAAATTCACGAACTGCCTGTCGTTGAACGTCGACGTTGCCCCGCCGGCGGGGTCGGTCGCTGAATTGATGTTGGCGCCGATGCGCGCATTGGTACCCGCCGTGCTCTGCCCACCGAGTTTGACGCCCAAAGACTGACCGAAGGAATCCGACGCCTCGATAATCCGCGCCTCGATCAGCACCTGGCGAACCGGGATGTCGATCTTCGAGATCAAGGCCTGCACTTCTTCCAGCTTGGACGGAATGTCGGTCACGAAAATCTGATTCGTGCGCGTCTCGAACAAGGCACTCCCGCGGTTCGATAAGAGCCGCGCCGAAGCGCCTGCTGCGCCACCGCCGCCCGTCAAAGCCTTGGCAACCTCATCGGCCTTCGTGTAGTTCAACTGGAACGACTGGGTACGCACCGGCTCGAGCGAGGTAATTTGCGCGCGCGACTCGAGGTCAAGCTTTTCCTTGGCGGCCAGTTCGTCCTTCGGTGCGATCCAGATCACATTGCCTGACTTGCGCAGGCCCAGGCCCTTGGCCTGCAAGATGATGTCCAGCGCCTGGTCCCACGGCACGTCTTTCAGGCGCAAGGTCACGTTGCCGGTGACGGTGTCGCTTGTGACCACGTTGAAGTTCGTGAAGTCGGCAATCACCTGCAGCAACGCCCGCACTTCGATGTTCTGGAAGTTCAAGGAGAGTTTTTCGCCCGCGTAACCCGGCCCCTGGGTCAGCTTGTTCGGGTCGATCTTGCGGGTTCGCACTTCCAGGACAAACTGGTTGTCGCTCTGGTAAGCGCTGTGTTCCCAGGCGCCTTTGGGCTCGACGACCATGCGCACCCGATCGCCACTTTGCGTACTGGACACGAAGTGAATCGGCGTGCCGAAGTCGGTCACGTCCAGCCGGCGCCGCAAGTTGTCGGGCAAGGTGGAGCGCAAGAATTCCACGACCAGCGTCTGCCCTTGCTGGCGAATATCGACGCCGACCTGGTTGCTCGGCAGGTCGACGATGACGCGTCCCGCGCCGTCCGCGCCGCGCCGAAAGTCGATGTCGCGCAGCGCCTGAGCGCTCGCGTTGAGCGGTTCGGCAAAGCGCGTCGGCGCAGCAGCCGTCGCTGCCGCGGCCGTGGCGGGTGCCGGCGCGGCATCGAGCACGAGCAGGAGAACCTTGCCTTCGAGCTGGGCCTTGTAGTTCGACGCCTGACGTAAATTCAGGACCAGTCGGGTGCGCTCGCCGGCCTGCGCCACGCTCACCGAGCGCAGATTGCCTTGATTGATCTCGATGCTGGACCGCCCCAGGGCGTTGCCGACGCCAGGCAAGTCGATCGCGATCCGCGGCGGCGCCTGGATCGTGAAACCCGTCGGAATCGCGGTGAGCGGCTCCGAAAGTTCGATCCGTACGACTTCGGCTCCCGCTTGTTGGGTGCTGTTGATGGACTGAATCGCGTTCTGCGCTGCCACCCCGGCAGGCAGGCCGACAAGCAGCGTCAGCGCTAACGCAGATGTGCGCCACTTGCTAAGCATCATCGTCTTCCCTTTGTTGTTCACCGGGCCTTCTCCTGTAACTGGAGGGCACTGACTCGCTCAATCCACTCCCCTGCGGCGTCCTGCACGATCTCGCGCAGCGAAACGTCGGTTTCGGATATCTTCGTGATCTTTCCGTAGTTCTGGCCCAAATAATCGCCCGGCTTGACTTGATACAGCAGGTTGTCCACCTTGAGCAGCGCGTACGGCCGGCCGGTGCGAACGACGCTGCCCACCATCGTCATGCTGTCCAACGGGTAGGCTTCGAGCGGCTCGCGACGCCGGTTGATCTCGGAGGCGAGCAGCGAATTCGTCTGGCGCGCCTCATGCTTCAGCGCGACGGTCAATTTTTGCTGGCTGAACGGTTCGACGCTCGACAGCGCGAGGTAAGCCTGAGGATTGAACTTTTTCGGCGCAGTGATCGGCACGACATTCGGCTTGACTTCGCGCCGCTGCTGGTCCATCCACTGCGCCAGTTCTTCCTGCTCGCTGCTGCACCCCGCACCGACCAGAGCCGCAAAGCCCAGCGCCAGTGCCAGCCCAGCGCGCCTGGAAATGCCATTCATTTCTTCGCCCCCGGCTTGTTGCGAGCCGCCGCAGCGCGCTTGATTTCGTCGAGTTCGTTGCTGTCCAGGTAGCGATAGGTGCGCGCTGTGGCGTCCATCGCCAGCATTCCCGCCTGTTGCCCAGCCGCCTCACGCACGGCCGTGATGCTCAGGTTGTGCAACGTGACGATGCGCGACAGGTTCGCAATGTCCGCCGCGAACGAGCCCAGGTCGTGGTAGCGGCCGGACACGCGGATCGAGATCGGCAGTTCGGCGTAGTAGTCCTTCACGACGACTTGACCGGGACGAAACAGTTCGAACTGAAGACCGCGCCCGAGACCCGCCTGATTGATGTCGGACAGCAAAGCGTCCATTTCGGCCTTGCCCGGCAGCTGCTTCTCCAGCTGAGTCACATATTCTTCGACCTGGAGTTTTTGCTTGCGCAGCTCGCTCAGGTTCACCGCCTGCGCGAGTTTGGCCCGATAGTCCTGCTTGAGCGCGGGCTCCTTGTTGCGCTCGGCGTCGAGCGCGTCCTGCGACGCCGACAGCAGCAGCAACCAGCCCGCCACGAGCATCGCGACGGCGACAAGCAGCCACGCGACGGCCTTGGGCAGCATCGGCCATTGGCCGGGTTCGCGCGTATTCAGGCCGCGAAACTGCGAGGCCGCATCGCCGAGAACGGAGTTCAGATCCAGATTGATCGAATTCGCCTTGGTCGCCATGACGGTGTCAAGCCTTCTTGGGTGCAGGAGGGGCGCTTGCCGGCGCGGCAGGGGCGGCGGCCTCGGCGGCAGGTTTGTCCTGTGGCCGTTTCACGTTGAGCCGCATCGTGAAGTCGAACAAACGCTTCTGTTCCTTGTTCGCCGTCACGACGTTGGCCGCTTTGCTTTCCACGAGCTCGGGCCGCACCAGCCATTCGGAACTGTTCGCGGTATTGCGCAGGAACTCCGAAATCCGCTCTTGTGTCTGGGCGATGCCGTTCACGCTCAAGACGCGTCCATCCTGTTTCATCGACGCGAAATAGATGCCTTCGGGGGTCTGCTTGACGAGCTCGTTGAGCAGGTGCACCGGCAGGTTGCGATCGGCCTGCAGGTCCTCGACCGCTTTTTGCCGCGCAATCAGGGAGTCGATTTCCTGTTTCAGGTTCGCGATGTCCTTGATCTGGACTTCGAGTTTCTTGATTTCGGCGCTCAGGAACTTGTTGCGGTCCTGCTGCACTGTCGTCAGGTGATCCAGCACGACGTACCAGGCGCCGACGATGGCCAAGCCCACCACTGCCGACATCCCCAGCCCGATGAAGAACGCAATCTTGCGGCGCTTGCGCTTCTCTTCCCGGTGGGGCAGTAGGTTGATCAGGATCACTGCACAAACCTCCGCATGGCCAGGCCGCACGCCGTGAGGTAGGAAGGCGCCTCGCGTCGCAATTTGCTTTCCCGCACGGCCGAGCCGAGTTTCATGTTCTCGAAGGGGTTCACGACCATCGACGCAAACCCGGTCAATTCGGTGACACGATCCTTCAGGCCCGGCAGCGTTGCCGTGCCGCCGGCGAGCATCACATAGTGAACCTTGTGGTGCGGCGTGCTGGTGAAGAAGTACTGCAGCGCGCGGCCGATTTCCTGCGACAGACTGTCGACGAAAGGCGCGAGCAAGGTGGTTTCGTAGTCTTCAGGAAGATCGGCGGCGAGCTTTTTCTGCTCGGCCTCTTCATACGAGAAGCCATATTGCCGCGAAATCAATTGCGTCAGCTGCGAGCCGCCGAACGCCTGATCGCGGTCGTAAAGCATTTCGTCGTCGCGCAAGACCTTGAGACTCGTCGTGTCAGCGCCGATTTCGAAGAGCGCCACCAGCGCGTCCTTGCCCTCGTTGGGAAGCGCGGCAACGACGCGGCCCATCGCCATGCGCGACGCGTGCGACTCGATGTCCAGCACCACTGGCTTCAACCCGGCGGCTTCGGCCAAGCCCTGGCGATCCTGAACGCGGTCTTTGCGCGACGCGGCGATCAGCACTTCGACGTCGCCCACCGACGTGGTGCTGGGGCCGAGCACGCAGAAGTCCAGGCTCACCTCGTCGAGCGAGAACGGAATGTATTGATTGGCCTCGGACTCGACCTGAATTTCGAGCTCTTCTTCGCGGAGACCCGCCGGCAACATGATCTTCTTCGTGATCACCGCCGACTGCGGCATTGCGAGCACGACTTGGCGCGTCCGGGTTCCGCTCTTTGTGACGACGCGCTTCACGGCGTCCGCGACTTCGTCGAATTTCTCGACCTGGCCGTCAGCGATCCAGCCCTTTTCGAAACTCTCCGAGCCGAATCGCTCCAGAACATACTCGCCCGAAGCGGATTGGCCCAACTCGACCAACTTGACGCTCGACGAGCTGATGTCCAAGCCAATCATCGGCGCAAACTTGCGGCCCATCAAGGCGTCTAGAAAGCTCACGGTGCCCCTTTTGTCCACCACTCGAACGAGTGTCGAACTGTTAATAAGTCACTTCAATGCTAGCAGTAAAGCCTTTGAACAACAAAGAAGTTTTCCGCTTTCCGAGGCCGCTCTCGTTGCAAATCTCACACCGAATGGCGAGGCGGCGCGGCAACCTGTCAGTTCCTATCGAAGCGGTATCGGCAGGTCCGTCCGGATACTGAAACTCGCGCGCTCCCAACCCACGGGCCGGAACGACAAGTGCCGTCCGCGGAGTTTGCAGCGACCCTGACGCAGCCCGTCATCGACGCGAGCTTCCTATAATGCGCAGCACCGATTCCGGACCCCCATGAGCGACACTGATCGGGCGGCACCACCGCCCACTGAGCTCACCAGCCTTGACCGACACTTGGCCTCGCTGCCGACGTGGGCCCGCTGGATGGTGAAGATCGTGGCCAGCACGTTGGCGCTGTGCACTGCGGCGCTGCTGGCGCTGCTGCTGCTGCTGGGCATCGCCTTGTCGGTGGCCTACCCGAATCTTCCGGAAATCGGCGGGCTCACCGACTATCGGCCCAAGCTGCCCATGCGCATCTTTGCCGCCGACGGCGCGCTGCTTGCCGAATTCGGCGAAGAGCGGCGCAGTTTCATGCCGATCGGGCAGATTCCAAAAGTCATGCAAGACGCCGTCCTGGCGATCGAGGACGCGCGCTTCTTTCAGCACAGCGGCGTCGACTACAAAGGCGTGTTGCGCGCCGGATTCGCGAACTTCGGCGAGTCGCGCAGTCAGGGCGCCTCGACGATCACGATGCAGCTCGCGCGCAATTTCTATCTATCGACCGAGAAGACATTCACGCGAAAGATCTACGAAATCCTGCTGGCGCTGAAGATCGAGAGCGTGCTCAACAAGGAGCAAATTCTCGAGGTCTACATGAACCAGATCTACCTCGGCCAGCGAGCCTACGGCTTTGCCTCGGCCAGCGAAATCTACTTTGGAAAGCCGCTGGCGGAGATTGACGTTGCCGAGGCGGCGATGCTCGCCGGGCTGCCGAAGGCGCCGTCGGCGTACAACCCGATCACGAACCCGAAGCGCGCCAAGGAGCGCCAGCAGCACATCATCGACCGGATGGAGGTGAATGGCTTCATCGACGCCGCCCAGCAGGAGGCGGCGAAAGCGCAAGTTCTCAGATACCGCCGGCCGTCCGAGTTTCCGGCGCACGCCGAGCACGTGGCCGAAGTCGCGCGCCAGATGATTTTCGGGCAGTAC
>JBEBHW010000163.1:0-7384 GCA_040081145.1 Burkholderiaceae bacterium | reverse complement strand
AACTCGTCGCCAGCAGGTCGCCGAAGAAGCCGTCGGCGTTGGGCGCACTGCACGCGGCGACGACCACATCGCCTTCGCGGATCTGTTCGGCCGCGACGTGCATCATCCAGTTGTCGCCCGGGTGCAGCAGCACCGTGACTGCCGTGCCGCAGGCGTGTGCGCCGGCGTAAATCGGTCGCATGCAAGGCTGCATCAGGCCGACGCGGCCCATCGCTTCGTGCACCGTGGCAGTGCCGAAGCGCGCGAGCTCTGCGGTGGCGCCGGCGTGGGCGCGCACGATGTTGCGCTTGACGACGCCAAGTTCGTTCATGCCCATCGTCATCTCCCTTGGGTCTTCAGCTGCGCATCCAGTCGCGGGAACACGCGCCTGGCGTTGCCCTCGTACAACTCGTGCTTGTCGTTCGCCGAGAGCCGTTTGGACGCTTCGATGTAGCGCTTCGTATCGTCGTAGTAGTGGCCGGTCTCGGGATCGATGCCGCGCACCGCGCCTATCATTTCGCTGGCGAACAGGATGTTCTTCAGCGGGATCACTTTGGTCAGCAGGTCGATCCCCGGTTGATGGTAGACGCAGGTGTCGAAGAAGATGTTGTTCAGCAGGTGGTCTTGCAGGAGCGGCTTCTTCAGCTCCTGCGCCAGGCCGCGAAAGCGCCCCCAGTGGTAGGGCACGGCGCCACCGCCGTGCGGGATGATGAAGCGAAGCCGCGGAAAATCCTTGAACAAGTCGCTGGTGAGGCACTGCATGAACGCCGTCGTGTCGGCGTTCAGGTAATGCGCGCCCGTCGTGTGGAAACACGCGTTGCAGCTCGTGCTCACGTGCACCATGGCCGGGATGTCGTACTCGACCATCTTCTCGTAGATCGGGTACCAGTGCCGGTCGGAAAGCGGCGGGCTCGTCCAGTGCCCGCCCGACGGATCCGGGTTCAGGTTGATGCCGACATTGCCAAATTGCTCGACGCACTTCACGAGTTCGGGAATGCATGTCGCCGGGTCAACGCCGGGAGACTGCGGCAGCATTGCAGCGGGCACGAAGTGATCCGGGAAGAGCTGCGCGACGCGGTAGCAGAGCTCATTGCAAATCGCCGCCCACGCCGCTGAGACCTCGAAGTCGCCGATGTGATGCGCCATGAAGCTCGCGCGCGGGCTGAAGATCGTGAGGTCGGCGCCGCGCTCGTGCATCAATTTGAGCTGGTTGCTTTCAATCGATTCGCGCAGCTCGTTGTCGGAAATGTTCAGGTCGGAAGCCTTGGGCTTCGCCCCGGGGTCCTGGATTCCGGCAATTTGCCGGTTGCGCCAAGCCTCCAGCGCTTTGGGCGCCGTCGTGTAGTGGCCATGGCAATCGATGATCATGACCTTGCCCCTTGGTGCGGCGCGCCCTACTTGGCCAACAGTACGGGAACGTTTGACGCCGCCACCGCCGCCTGCGCCACCGAACCGAGCAAGGCACCGGCGTGGCCGCCCATGCCGCGCGTTCCCATCACGATGAGGTCGCAGGCGTGCTGCTGCGCCTCCTGCGCGATGATCTCGCCGGGCTCGCCGACACGATGCTCGGCGTCGAATGCCACGCCCGCCGCGCTGAGCAGTGCGCGTGCCGGCGCGAGCGCCTGTTCGGCGTTGTCGCGGTAGTAGTCTTCCAACGTCGCCCCGGCGACGAAGGACGACACGTCGCCCGTCACCGGGCGTTGCACGTTGACCAGCCGCACTTGCAGCGCCGTGGGTTCGCGCAGTTCACGGCGCAGCGCGAGCAGCTGCTGCACGGCGCGCGCTGCGCCGTCCGAGCCGTCCACCGCCAACAGCACACGCTTCAAACCCTTGCTCACGTGGGGTTCGACCGCGGGCAGCGCCGCCTCGTCTGCGGCTTCGGCGCGCGACGCGAACCATTTGCCCACCCCGACGACACCGATCGCACCCAGCGCGGGCGCAAGGTAATGCAAGTAGCCCGCGTTCGCGTCGACCCAGTCCTTCACCGCCGGGTCGCTGATCGCCATTTCACCGGCAACCCAGCCGAGCAGCGCCGCACCGATCGTGATGATGACGGGGAAGCGCGACATCAGCGTGAGCAGCAGCGTGCTCGCAAACACCACCAAGGGGATCGAGATCGCCAGGCCGATGACGAGCAGCGCCACGCTGTCCTTGGCCGCCGCCGCGACGGCGATGACGTTGTCCAGGCTCATCACCAGGTCGGCGATCAGGATGGTGCGGATCGCCGCAGCCAGATTCGACGTCGGCTTCACGCCGCCTTCACCCGATTCGTGCTCGGGCAACAGCAATTGCACGGCGATCCACAGCAACAGCCCCGCCCCGACCAGCTTGAGGTAAGGCAGGCGCAGCAACTCGACCGCGACGATCGTCAACAAGATCCGCATCACCACCGCGGCGCCGCTTCCCCAGGCGACGGCACGCCGTTGCTGCTCGGCCGGCAGGCTGCGCGCGGCCAGCGCGATCACGACGGCGTTGTCGCCCGACAGCACGATGTTCACGCCGATGATCTGCAGCAACGCGACCCAGAACTCGGGGCTGGAAAAACTCATTCGTTGTCTCCGTGATTTGTCGGGCCGCGCCACTCCCGCGGCAAGGGGACATGCGGCCGGGCCGGCCCGACATGGCGCGACCGAAGAAACGCTCCAAGTCGGGCCGGCGAAAGTATCCCACGTCACGTCACGCGGCCCGGCGCCACGGTCGACCACTGCGAATGAAGGCCCGATTGCGGCGATTCAGGCCTCACGCCCCCGCAACTGAGGGGCCAAGTGCAGCGACGAGTTCTGCCACGATTCCGGCAATGAAGCGCCGACCCGCGTCATGCGAGTCGGCGGGCCTTGAGGAACACGCCGTGCAGAAGAACTGGTTTCTCGAAACCGTAAGTGCCGATGGCTCGCGAGTCACCTATGACGTGAGCGCCTTGCCGTTCTCGGTGGGCCGCGACGCCGCCAATCAACTCGCCGTCCAGGCGCTGGGCCTGAGCCGGCACCACGCCGAGTTGACGCTCGATGCGGCAGGCCAGCTGCGCGTGACGGACCTGAACAGCATGAACGGCACGTTCGTGAACCGTGTGCGCATCAGCGGCTCGGCACCTTTGCACGAAAACGACGTGGTGCACTTCGGCAACGCCGAATTCCGCCTCGGCGCCAGGGCGCATGGCCAGACGCTGGAGCCGACCTTCGACTGCGAGCGAACCATGCTGGTGCCCGCGGGAAAGTCATTGAGCGAACACTTTGTTCCGCAGGAGCGCCAGTTCCGCGAGCTGCTCGGCGGGATCGGCTTGTCGGCCGCGGTGCAACCCATCGTCGACGCACGCGGCAGCGCGCTGTTCGCCTACGAGCTGCTGGGGCGCAGCCACCACCCCGGGCTGCCGCAGTCGCCGATCCACCTGTTCAGCTTGGCCACGCTGCTCGATTGCGAGGCCGACCTCAGCCAGGCGTTTCGCGAGCACGGCCTGCGTGCGCTCGGTGCGCGCCTGGGCGATACGCCTCTGTTCGTGAACACGCACCCGAAGGAAACCTTCGAAGACGGCTTCATGGCCGCGTTGACGTTGCTGCGCGAAGGCTCGAACGCGCCCAATCTCGTGATCGAGGTGCACGAAACCGCAGTCACCGAAGTCGCGCGCATGCGTGAACTCGCGGCCCATCTGGCCGACATCGGCGTGCGCTTTGCCTACGACGACTTCGGCGCCGGCCAGGCTCGCTTGAACGAACTCGGCGACGTACCTGCGCACTTCGTCAAGTTCGACATGGGCCTGATTCGCGGCATTCACACCGCCAGCGAGCGCAAGCGGCGCGTCGTCGGCGACCTGGTGCGCCTCGTGCTCGACCTCGGCTCGATCGCCTTGGCCGAGGGCGTGGAGCTCGAAGAAGAAGCCGAGGTGTGCCGCGAGATGGGGTTTCAGCTCATCCAGGGCTACCTGACCGGCAAGCCGATGGCGGTTGAAGCGCTGCCCGCGTAAGCTGCTGAGCGCGGCCTAGACAAGCCGCTCGCGCAGCGCACCAATCGCGCTGCGGTAGTCGGACTTGCCGAACACGGCACTGCCGGCGACAAAGGTATCGGCCCCGGCGTCCGCAACACTTCGGATGTTGTCGGCGTTGATGCCGCCGTCGACTTCCAGACGGATGTCGCGCCCGCTGCGCTCGATCAGGCGCCGCACCTGCTCGATCTTCTTCATCGCGCCGGGAATGAAACTCTGCCCGCCAAAGCCCGGGTTGACGCTCATCACGAGCACCAAATCGAGCTTGTCGAGCGTCCACTCCAGAACGCTGAGTGGCGCGGCCGGGTTGAACACGAGGCCAGTGCGACAACCCGCGGCTTTGATGAGCTGCAGGCTTCGGTCAACATGCGTCGAGGCATCGGGGTGAAACGAGATCAGGTCGGCACCGACCTGGGCAAACGACGCGGCGAGCTCGTCGACAGGCTGGACCATCAAGTGCACGTCGATCGGCACCTTCGTACCGTCGTCGCGCACCGCGTGCGGTTTCAGCGCAGCACACACCATCGGCCCGAAGGTCAGGTTCGGAACGTAGTGGTTGTCCATCACGTCGAAGTGGATCCAGTCGGCACCAGCGCGGATCACGTCGCGCACTTCGTCGCCCAGGCGTGCGAAGTCGGCGGAGAGAAGGCTTGGGGCGATGCGATAGGTCGGCATGGGGGGATTCTAGGGATGCGGATTGCACCCCTAGGCTCGCCCGGCGGAAAGCGCACGTCGGCCAGCCAGACTGACGCCGCAAGCCGCAGCCTGCCCAAGCGGCACTAGAACTTGTAGGAGGCAGTGAAGTAGACGAAGCGTGCGCGAGGGTCGTACTGGGTGACGTCGTAACCGCCCTGGAACTGGTTGCTCGTGGGGACGAAGATCGGCGGATCTTTGTCGAAGAGGTTGCGAACTCCGATGGCCAGCTTCAGGTTGGGCACTCCGGTGAACGCCACGTTGGCATCGTAAATCGCCTCATCGGGCACCTGATGCGGGCTGCCGTTGAGGTCATTGCCGTCGCGATAGCCGCGCCGATAGTTTTGCGCGAATGTGACCGCCCACGGGCCCTGCGACCAGGTGGCGCTCAGGTAGTGCTTCCAGCGCAGGACCACGCCATCCAAGACCGTGCTGTGGCTGCTCAGCACAGGGTTGCCGTCGGCATCGACCATCGTGCCGACCTTCTTCGACAGCACGCCGCCGGGGCTGGTCTGGTCGAACTGGATCATGTAGGTTCCCGCCATGTACAGGTCAAGGCGCCCCAGATCGAAAGTGCTGCGATGCGTCGCCTCCAGATCGATGCCCTGCGTCTTCGCGCTGCCCACGTTTTGCAAGGTTTGCTCGATGAAATCGATGTCGTTGCCGACCAGGCGGACCAGCCCGGCGTAGGCAGGGTCCCCGGCGCGGAAGCGCGACACCACTTCTTGCGCCGACGGCAGCGCGATGATGTTCTTGACGCGAGCGTTGAAATAGTCGAGCGAGACAGAGAAGTTCTTCGAGGGCTGCGCCACGATCCCCAAGGTGTACTGGTCGGCCTTTTCGGGCTTCAGATTCGGGTTGCCGCCGGTCAGCGAATTCACCTGGAGATCGGTCTGCCCCGTTCCGCCAGGACCCGTGTCGTTGAATTGTTCGGACGATCCGAGCGCCTGCGGCTGGTACAGGTCGACCAGTGTCGGCGCGCGAAACCCCGTGCCCGTCGAGCCGCGCAGCGTGATTTCGCGAATCGGTTGGTAGCGCAACGAGCCCTTGTAGCTGTTGGAACTGCCGATGCCACCGTATTTGTCGTAGCGCATCGCGAGGTTTCCGTCCAGTCCTTTGACGATCGGAACATTGAGTTCCCCAAACGCCGAACCGATTTTCCGATCGCGGTCCACAGGGGGCACCCCGCCGCCAAGTCCGGCGATGTCGCCGGACTGCAGGGCCGCGCTGGGCTTGGTGACGAACGATTCTTCGCGGTACTGCAGTCCTGCGGCGTACTGGAGCAGCCCGGCGGGGAGTGCGGCAAGTTCACCGGTCACCTTGGCGTCGAGTTCGGTGGCCTTCGAATTTGCATCGAGCGACGCCCCCGTGTATTTCGCCCCGGAGGCCGCGAGCGCCGCGTTGAACGCCGCCGATTGCTGCAGCGACCATGGGTTGTAGTCGTCGCGCGAGTTGATCACTCGAGTGAACGCCACCTGAGAGAAATAGCCCTCCGGAACCGTACCCTCGAGCTTGCTCTCGTTGCGCGACGCGGCAATTTCCCAGTCCTGCTTGAGCAGCGTACCGCGCAGTCCCCCGCTGATGCGCGACTGGGTCGCGATGTCCACTTGGGTTCGGGGACCAAAATCGAAGACGCGCGCCGTCACCGCCAATGGCTGGCCAATCAGCTGGTCGAAGCCCTGCGAGGTGTCGCGGGTGTGTTGAGCGCTCAGGTAAGGGACGATGATCGAGTTGTAGACCGGGTTCGTCGGTCGAATCAGCAAAACCGGGTCGACACCCTGCAACGCAAACTCGCTGTCCGTCACCGAGAAGCTGCGACGCATCGGGCTGGGCTGGAATTGCTGCGTGACCTTGCTGCGGGAGAAGAGCAGGTCGGCGAACCCCTCGAGCGTGTCGGTCAACTTGAACGTCAAATTGCCGCTCAGCGTGGAGAGGTCGCGCTTCGGAATCAATCCGACATCCTTGTTGCTGTCGTACGAGCAATAGGGCGCCCCCTTGGTCGTCGCGACAGGGTCCAGGTACATGTTGACCGACGCGCATTGATCCGCAGCAGCAAGCGGGTTGCCGTAGCCCGCACCCGGGCTGTTGCCGAACAACACGAGGTTGGGAGACTGTGCAGGATCCCCGGGCGCCGCCGGAAATGCCGGGTTCGTGCGCACCTGCCGCCCCGGCGTGTTGCCCGGCGGCGCAAGGACAGTCGTCGTCCCCGGAATGACCTGAGTCGCGTCTTCGTTGGCGGCGTTGTACGGCGCGCCGCTGCCCGGGTTGTACGCGCCCTCGATGTTGCCCTGGCCCGTCGCCGCCGCGGAGACGAAAGGAGGGATGTTGCCTGTCCTGGCGAACTTGCGGTCTTTCGCGTACAGCGCGGACTCCTTTTCCAGCGAAGCCGACAGCGTCACATTGAAGCGGTTTTGCGTGATGTCGCCAAAACCGGCGACCACATGCGCCCTCTGCGCCTTGCCGCCTCCGCTGCGCGTCGGAGTTCCGGCGGTGGCGCCGACTTCAATGCCGCGAAAGTCCTTCGTGAGAATGAAATTGACGACTCCGGCGATCGCGTCCGAGCCATACACGCCGGACGCACCGTCTTTGAAGATCTCGACCCTGTCGATCGCCGCCAGAGGAATGGCGTTGATGTTGACCGACCCGCCATTGCCGCCGGCAAAGAGTGCCAGGCGACGACCGTTGACCAAGACCAATGTGCGGTCTTCACCCAGGCCACGCAACGAGATCGACGAT
>JBEBHW010000162.1:0-7387 GCA_040081145.1 Burkholderiaceae bacterium | reverse complement strand
TGACGCCCATCGTGTGCGTGGGCGAAACGCTCGCAGAGCGCGACGCCGCGCAGACAGAAATTGTCGTGAAGCGCCAGCTGTCTGCCGTGATCCACACGCTCGCGCATTGCGTTTCGCAAGTGGTCGTCGCGTACGAGCCCGTCTGGGCCATCGGCACCGGCAAGACCGCCAGCCCTGAGCAGGCGCAGGCCGTTCACGCCTTGCTGCGCATGCAGTTGGCGGCGGCGTCGCCGAAGGCTGGTGATATGAAGATCTTGTACGGCGGCAGCGTCAAGGCCGACAACGCGGCGACCCTTTTTGCCCAAAACGATATCGATGGCGGTTTGATCGGCGGTGCCTCATTGAAGGCCGCCGATTTCGCCGCCATCTGCCGCGCTGCGGCCTGATCTGAGCCGGATCGCAAGAGTTTCTTCGGAGTCGAAAAGAATGAATGTATTGTTGAATCTCGTCGTTGCGCTGCAAATCCTCTCGGCGCTCGTCATGATCGGCCTGGTGCTGATCCAGCACGGCAAAGGCGCCGACATGGGCGCCTCGTTTGGCAGCGGTGCGTCGGGCAGCTTGTTTGGCGCGACCGGCAGCGCGAACTTCTTGTCGCGCTCCACGGCAGTGTGCGCGGCCGTGTTCTTCGTGTGCACGCTGTCGCTTGCCTACACGTCGAACGATCGCAGCCCGTCGCGCGGCGGCAGCGTGCTCGACCGGCCGGCGTCGGCAGCGTCTGCGGTGGCGCCCAGCGGCGCCGACCTCGTACCAGGTGCCGCCAGCGGCGTCGGCGCTGTGGCGATTCCAGCGCCGAGCCCCGCACCCGCCGCCTCGGGTGCGGGCGCAATCCCGACGAAGTGACGCCAGCAGGGGCCGGCGCACTTTGCGCGGGCTCAATTCGGACCCGCATCGCGCGCGCCACAGCCCGGTGCGCAGCGCTCTGAATGCAATGTGTTGTGGTTAGAATCTGTCGCTGTTTGGTGAGCCGGCTCGGAGGCGATCCAGGCATCGAACGGTGCAGCGCCGACGTGGTGAAATTGGTAGACACGCTATCTTGAGGGGGTAGTGGCGAAAGCTGTGCGAGTTCGAGTCTCGCCGTCGGCACCAAGTGTTTAGCGCATCGACCCACCCGCTCTTGCGGACCGTCTGACCCGACCACAACAACAAATTGCGCCTTATCGACCGCCCATGAATCTGGAACCCTACCTCCCAGTCATTCTGTTCATCATGGTCGGTGCGGCGGTCGGAATTGCACCCCAGGTGCTCGGTTTCGTTCTCGGCCCACGCAAACCCGACGCGGCGAAGAACTCCCCTTATGAATGCGGCTTCGAGGCCTTCGAAGACGCGCGCATGAAATTCGACGTGCGCTACTACCTCGTCGCGATTCTGTTCATTCTGTTCGACCTGGAGATCGCCTTCCTGTTTCCCTGGGCGGTGGCGTTGCGCGAAATCGGCCCCGTGGGTTTCTGGGCGATGATGATCTTCTTGCTGATCCTCGTCGTCGGCTTTGCTTATGAATGGAAGAAGGGCGCTCTCGATTGGGAGTGACCCTGCACCTCGGCACACATCATGGGCATTGAAGGCGTACTCAAAGAAGGCTTCGTCACGACGAGCCTGGACACCGTCATCAACTGGTCCAAGACCGGTTCGCTGTGGCCCATGACGTTTGGCCTGGCGTGCTGCGCCGTCGAGATGATGCACGCCGGCGCGGCGCGCTACGACATCGACCGTTTCGGCATGCTGTTTCGCCCGAGCCCGCGCCAGAGCGATCTGATGATCGTCGCCGGCACGCTGTGCAACAAGATGGCGCCTGCGCTGCGCAAGGTCTACGACCAGATGGCCGAGCCGCGCTGGGTGCTCTCGATGGGCTCTTGCGCGAACGGCGGCGGTTATTACCACTACAGCTATTCCGTCGTGCGCGGCTGCGACCGCATCGTGCCGGTGGACGTTTACGTTCCCGGCTGCCCGCCCACCGCGGAGGCATTGCTCTACGGCATTCTGCAGCTGCAAGCGAAGATCCGGCGTGAGACGACGATTGCGCGCTGAGCCCTGACCCGCCGCATGAACAAACTCGACACCCTGCACGCCGCGCTCGAATCGGTTCTCGGCTCGCGAGTGAAGCGGCTCGTTCGCGAGCGCGAAGAGATCACGATCACGGTTGCCCCCGTCGACTACGTGAGCGTGGCGCTGCTGCTGCGAAATCACGCCGATCTGCAATTCGAGCAATTGCTGGACCTGTGCGGCGTCGACTACTCGAGCTACAAAGACCAGCCCTGGGAGGGTTCGCGATACTGCGTCGTCTCGCACCTCTTGTCGGTCAGCAAGAACTGGCGCCTGCGCCTCAAGGTGTTCTGCCCCGACGACGAAATGCCCGTGGTCGACTCGCTGGGCGACGTGTGGAGTTCGAGCAACTGGTTCGAACGCGAAGCCTTCGACCTTTTCGGTATCATTTTCGAAGGCCACCTCGACCTGCGGCGCATCCTCACCGACTACGGTTTCATCGGCCACCCGTTCCGCAAAGACTTCCCCACATCGGGCCACGTCGAGATGCGCTACGACCCGGTCGCCAAGCGCGTGATTTATCAGCCGGTGACGATCGAGCCGCGCGAAATCACGCCGCGAATCGTGCGCGAAGAACGCTACGGCGGGTTGCACTGAGTCATGGCTGATATCAAGAACTACACGCTCAACTTCGGCCCGCAACATCCGGCGGCCCATGGGGTATTGCGCCTTGTGCTCGAACTCGACGGCGAAGTGATCCAGCGCGCCGACCCGCACATCGGCCTGCTGCACCGCGCGACGGAAAAACTCGCCGAGAGCAAGACCTTCATGCAGTCGCTGCCCTACATGGACCGCCTGGACTACGTGTCGATGATGTGCAACGAGCACGCCTACTGCCTGGCGATCGAAAAGCTGCTCGGTGTGGACGTGCCGCTGCGTGCGCAATACATCCGCGTCATGTTCAGCGAGATCACGCGCCTGCTGAACCACTTGATGTGGCTCGGCGCGCATGGCCTGGACTGCGGTGCGATGAACATCTTCATCTACTGCTTTCGCGAGCGCGAAGACCTCTTCGACATGTATGAGGCCGCCTCCGGCGCACGCATGCACGCAGCCTATTTTCGCCCGGGCGGCGTGTACCGCGATCTGCCGGACAGCATGCCGCAGTACAAGACGTCGAGGATTCGCAGCGTTGCGGCCAAGGCCAAAGAGATTGCGCGGCTCAATGAGAACCGCAGCGGTTCGATGCTCGACTTCATCGACACCTTCGTACAGCGTTTTCCCGGTTGTGTCGACGAGTACGAAACGCTGCTCACCGACAACCGCATCTGGAAGCAGCGCACCGTGGGAATCGGCGTCGTCACACCCGAGCGCGCGCTGAATCTGGGCTTCACCGGGCCGATGCTGCGCGGCTCGGGAATCGAGTGGGATTTGCGCAGGAAGCAGCCCTACGAGGTCTACGACAAACTCGACTTCGACATTCCCATGGGCGTGAACGGCGACACCTACGACCGCTACCTTGTGCGTGTCGAAGAGATGCGCCAGTCGAACAAGATCATTGCGCAGTGCGTCGAGTGGTTGCGCGCCAATGACGGGCCAGTGATCACGCAGAACCACAAGGTGGCGCCGCCGCCGCGGGTCGATATGAAGTCGAGCATGGAAGAGTTGATCCACCACTTCAAGCTCTTCACGGAAGGCTTTCACGTTCCCGAAGGCGAGGCCTACGCCGCGGTGGAGCACCCGAAGGGCGAGTTCGGCATCTACATCGTCAGCGACGGCGCGAACAAGCCATATCGCCTGAAAATTCGCGCGCCGGGGTTTGCGCACCTCGCCGCGCTGGATGAAATGGCGCGTGGCCACATGATTGCCGACGCGGTGGCGGTGATCGGCACGATGGACATCGTGTTCGGGGAGATTGACCGATGAGCGGCGCGAGCAGCTTCGAACTCACCGACGCAGTGCGCAAGCGCTTCGATCGCGAAGTCGTCAAGTACCCGGCCGACCAACGCCAGTCTGCGGTGATGGCGTGCCTGACGATCGTGCAGGAGCAGGTCGGTCATGTGTCAGGCGAGGCCGAAAAACTTGTCGCGTCGTACCTGGGCATGGCGCCGATTGCCGTGCACGAGGTGACGACGTTCTACAACATGTACAACCAGCAGCCGGTGGGGCAATTCAAGCTCAACGTCTGCACCAACCTGCCGTGCCAGTTGCGCGACGGTCAGAAGGCGTTGAAACACCTGTGCAATCGCCTCGGTGTGGAGGAGGGCGGCACCAGCGCCGATGGCCTCTTCACGGTCCAGCAAAGCGAATGTCTCGGTGCATGCGCCGACGCGCCGGTGATGCTCGTCAATGACCTGCAGATGTGCAGCCACATGACCGCGGCGCGCCTGGACGAGCTGATCGATACCTTGCGCGAGAGCGTGGCAATCCCGGCGCAGATGGCGGTGAAGGCATGACGGCGGTGCTCGACCTTTCGCGTTTCAAGTCCGACGGCAAGCTCAGCTGCTTTCACGGTCGACACATCGGCGCGCAAATTTATGCGGGCCTCACTGGCAGCAACTGGTCGCTGAAAGACTATGAAGCGCGTGGCGGCTACCAGGCGCTGCGCAAAGTCCTTGGCAAGGGCGAAGGCGAGGGCATGAGCCCCGAGCAGGTGATTGCCGAAGTCAAGACGTCGAGCCTGCGCGGCCGCGGCGGCGCGGGCTTTCCCACCGGTTTGAAGTGGAGCTTCATGCCGCGTTTGTACCCCGGCGCCAAGTACCTCGTGTGCAACTCCGACGAAGGCGAGCCCGGCACGTGCAAAGACCGCGACTTGCTGATGTTCAACCCGCACGCCGTGATCGAAGGCATGGCGATTGCGGCGTATGCGATGGGCACGGCGGTAGGCTACAACTACATTCACGGCGAGATCTTCGAGGTCTACAAGCGCTTCGAAGCGGCGCTCGAAGAAGCTCGCGCTGCAGGCTACCTCGGCGCTGGCGTGCTCGGCTCGAACTTCAACTTTCAGCTGCACGCGACGCACGGTTTCGGCGCCTACATCTGTGGCGAAGAAACCGCGCTGCTCGAATCGCTGGAGGGCAAAAAAGGCCAACCGCGCTTCAAGCCGCCGTTCCCGGCGAGTTACGGCCTGTACGGCAAGCCCACGACGATCAACAACACCGAAACCTTCGCTGCGGTGCCGTGGATCATTCGCCATGGCGGTCAGGCGTACCTCGAAGTGGGCAAGCCGAACAACGGCGGCACAAAAATCTATTCGGTGGTGGGCGACGTCGAATTGCCCGGCAACTACGAAGTGCCGCTCGGCACGCCGTTTGCCAAGCTGCTCGAACTCGCCGGCGGCGTGCGCGGCGCAGCTGCGGGCCGCACGCTCAAGGCGGTGATCCCGGGCGGTTCGTCGGCGCCTGTCCTGACCGGTGCGGCGATGATGGACCTCACCATGGACTACGACAGCATCGCCAAGGCGGGCTCGATGCTCGGCTCGGGCGCCGTGATCGTGATGGACGATACGCGCTGCATGGTGAAGAGTCTGATGCGCCTGTCCTACTTCTACACGCACGAGTCGTGCGGCCAGTGCACGCCGTGCCGCGAGGGCACGGGGTGGCTGTATCGCATGGTGCACCGCATCGAACACGGCCAGGGGCGAATGGACGACATCGAGCTCTTGAACTCGGTGTCCGACAACATCCAGGGCCGCACCATCTGCGCCCTGGGCGATGCGGCGGCGATGCCGGTGCGCGCCATGATCAAGAATTTCCGCGACGAGTTCGTGCATCACATCGAGCACAAGACTTGCGTCGTCCCGGCCTATGTGTGAACAGCGCTCTGACCGGGGACACGCAACGAAGCACCATGATTGAAATCGAACTCGACGGTCGCAAGGTGCAGGTTGCCGAGGGCAGCGTGATCATGCACGCGGCTGACCAATGCGGCACCTACATCCCGCATTTCTGCTACCACAAGAAATTGTCGATTGCGGCGAACTGCCGCATGTGCCTGGTCGACATCGAAAAAGCGCCCAAGCCCATGCCGGCGTGCGCGACGCCCGTCACGCAAGGCATGATTGTTCGCACCAAGAGCGAAAAAGCGCTGAAGGCTCAGCAAGGCGTGATGGAGTTCTTGCTCATCAACCATCCGCTCGATTGCCCGATTTGCGACCAGGGCGGCGAGTGCCAGTTGCAGGACTTGGCGGTGGGCTACGGCGGCTCGAGCTCGCGCTACACGGAAGAAAAGCGCGTCGTCTTCCACAAAGACGCAGGCCCGCTCGTCGGCATGGAAGAGATGAGCCGCTGCATCCATTGCACGCGCTGCATTCGCTTCGGCCAGGAAGTCGCCGGCGTCATGGAACTGGGAATGATCCACCGCGGTGAACACTCCGAAATCACGACGATCGCGGGAGACACGATCGACTCCGAACTCTCGGGCAACATGATCGATATCTGCCCGGTCGGCGCACTCACGAGCAAGCCGTTTCGCTACAGCGCGCGCACCTGGGAGTTGTCGCGGCGCAAGAGCATCAGCCCGCACGACAGCACGGGAGCCAACCTGATCGTGCAGGTCAAGGCAAACAAAGTGATGCGCATCGTGCCGCTTGAAAACGAAGCCGTGAACGAGTGCTGGATCGCCGATCGAGACCGCTTTTCGTACGAAGCGCTGAACAGCGACGCGCGTTTGACCGCACCGATGATCAAGCAGGGCGGGCAGTGGCAAACCGTGTCGTGGACCGCCGCGCTCGACTACGTCGTGCGCAGCCTCACGCAAATTTCGCTCGACCATGGCGCGCCGAGCATTGGCGCCCTGGGCAGCGCGCACAGCACGGTCGAGGAACTGCACCTGCTGAAAAAGCTCATGCTCGGCCTGGGCAGCGCCAACATCGACTACCGCACGCGCCACGCCGACTTCGAGAATGTGGCCGGCACGTCGCACGCCGCTGCACCGGGGCGGGCGCGCTGGCTCGGCATGCCCATCGCTGCGCTGTCGACGCTGCAAAGCGCTTTAGTGATCGGCTCATTCCTGCGCAAAGACCACCCGTTGTTCGCGCAGCGCTTGCGCCAGGCCGCGCGCAAGGGCGCGAAGGTGCACAGCATTCATGCAGCGCAAGACGACTGGCTGATGCCGATGGCGCCGGGCATCGTCGCCGCGCCGAGCCAATGGCTGCAAAGTCTCGCCGACGTGGCCACGGCGATCGCGCAGGCGCAAGGCATCGCATCGCCCATGCCGGGCCAGGCGAGCGCCGCAGCCCAGGCCATCGCCGACTCTCTGCTCGGCGGCGAGCGCAAGGCCGTGCTCTTGGGTAACGCCGCGGCGCAGCACCCGCAGGCCAGCGCTTTGCTCGGCCTTGCGAATTGGATCGCCGAGCGCACCGGTGCGGCTGTGGGCTACCTCATCGAAGCGGCGAACACCGTGGGGG
>JBEBHW010000161.1:0-7399 GCA_040081145.1 Burkholderiaceae bacterium | reverse complement strand
AACATCGTGACGTGCAAACCGCTGATCGACATCAGGTGCGCGACGCCGGTGTTGCGAAACAGGTCCCAGTCTTCCCGGTCAATCGCCGCTTGATCGCCGATCACCAGTGCAGCGAGTACGCCGGCGATGCGGCGGTCGGGCACGTGCGCCTCGATGGCGTCGCGCACCGCTTGGCGCACGCGCTCGATCGCAAACCCCGCCGCCGGATCCAACAACGCAGCCGGTGCGTCGCGCACGTAGCCGGTGGCGCCCACACCCAACTCGAACAGGTAGAGCTCGTAGTCGAAACCGTGCGGATTGACGTTGCCGTGCGGCCGGCGCAAGCGCACCGTGAAGCGCCAGCGCTGGCCGGCGCGCAGTTCCTGGCGCGGCTGGGCACTCGCTGCGTCTTCGTGAGCGCCGCGGTACCAGCCGAGCGCGAGCAGCTCAGGCAGAGTCACGGGCTGACCCTGCAGAAGCGCTGAGTCGACACGCAAACGGAACCTCGTTCCGGAAGCGCCATGTTGCGGCAGGCTGGCGACGACGCCTTGCACGACGATGTCGTGGCCTTCGAGCGGCGTTGCCATGGTCTGCGCCACACGCAAAACCGCTCGCCCGCCGGTGGCGCCGAAGCCGAGCAACGCCACGCCGAGCAGGCCGATCAACGCAACACCACGGGTGCGCTTTCGCAGCAGCGCCAAGCCCACGCCGAGGCCGCCACCAGCGATCGCCAAGGCATACACCGCACCGTCGTGCAGCGCGCGTTCCTGCAGTTGCAGTGCCACACCGCCAAGCCACGCCAAGGCCAGGCCGGCGAGCCACCACCCCTTGTACATCGCCGTCATGGGGCCAGTGTAGGATCGGCGCCGACTCACTAGAGCCCTATGGGCCAATGTGGCTTGGCCACTTTGCTCATCCCCCGCGAGGGGCTGTCGACGCATGGCGTCGGCCCGGGGGCACTTTCAAATCGACCGGAGACCCGCATGGCAGACAGCAGCAACATCAATCACAAACTCGCGGCGCTGGGCATCGTCTTGTCGCCCCCGGCCACGCCTGCGGCGGCATACGTGCCCTTCGTCCGCACCGGCAACCTGGTCTTCATTTCCGGGCACATCGCGCGGCGTGACGGCAAGCCCTGGGTCGGTCAGCTCGGGCTCAACGTCGACACCGCCACCGGCAAGCTCGCCGCACGCGCGATCGCGATCGAATTGCTCGGAACGCTGCAAGCCGCAGTGGGCGACTTGAACAAGGTGGAACGCATCGTCAAGGTGATGAGTCTGGTGAACAGCACGCCCACGTTCACCGAGCAGCACCTGGTGACGAACGGCTGCTCGGAGTTGCTCGTCGAGGTCTTCGGCGCGAAAGGCGCGCACGCGCGAAGCGCCTTCGGCGTCGCGCAAATTCCGCTGGGCGCGTGCGTCGAAATCGAATTGATCGCGCAAGTCGCGTGAACGCATTGGCGTCGTCGTTTCGCGCCATCGGCGTGACGCAGCATTTTGCGGCGATGGCGCTCGCCTGCGCGGTGGCGCTGGGCTTGGCGCTGGGCGCTCAATACGTATTCGAGATGCGGCCCTGCCCGTGGTGCATCTTGCAGCGCCTGATCTTCATCGTCATCGGCCTGCTGTGCCTGATCGGCGCCTTGCTTGCGGCGCGACCGGTGCGGATTGCCTGCGCCGGTGCGACCTTCACCCTGGCCCTGCTCGGCGCCGCAGCCGCGCTGTGGCAACACAACGTCGCCGCCAAATCGAGTTCATGCAACCTGACGCTGGCCGACAAAGTGCTGAACGCGCTGGGGGTCGAAGCGCTGTGGCCCACGCTGTTTCAGGTGACGGCAAATTGTGCGGACTCTGCGGTTCGTGTGCTCGGCGTGGCGTTCGAACACTGGAGCCTGGCGCTGTACCTGCTGCTCGGGATTGGCGCGGCAAGTGCTTTCCTGAAATTTCGCGCGCCCGCCTGAGCGGCGTTCAGCTCAAGCCGAGAACTCGGTCAGCAGCGCACCCGCCAGCGGCGCATTCGGCACCAGGCCGTGTGCATCGGCGACCTGCCTGCCGTTGACCCAGACGCCGTGCACGCCCACCGCGTCAGTGGTCAGGCGCGCCGCGCCACCCGGCAGGTCGAAGACGCGTTTCTTCGGGCCACGCCCAACCAAGCGCGGGTCGAACAGCAGCAAGTCGGCGGCATAGCCCTCGCGCAACAATCCACGACCCTGCATGCCGAACACTTGCGCCGGGTGCGACGTGATGCGCCGCACCGCTTCACCGATCGTCAACGTGCCGCGCTCGCGCGCCCAATGGCCGAGCAGGTGCAGGCCAAAACCCGCGTCGTTGAAGAACGTCAGGTGCGCACCCGCGTCGCTCAGCGAGACGATGCTGTGCGGGTGCGTCAGCATGCGCCCCACCGCATCTTCGTCGCTGTTGAGCAGTTGCGCGGTGAATACGGTGCGCAAGTCTTCCGCAAGCGCCAGGTCGAGCATCACGTCGAGCGGGTCGCGCCCGGCCTCTCGCGCAATGTCGGCAATCGTGCGCTGCTCGAAGTGCGCGTTTTCAGGCTTCGCCACCTCGACGACGTGAACCTTGTGCCATTCATTGTTGAACAGGCGAAACGTTGCCGGTGAAGCGAGCTCGGCGCGCAAGGCGTCGCGAAAATCGCGCCGTGCGAGCACCGCGACGAGCTCAGCGCCGCTGCGCCCGAGCGCCGGGCGCCACGCGACCAGGCCTTCGACCGGATACGCCGAGGCGAGCGTGAAGTCCATCGTCAATGGGCAACACGAGACCTGGCCGAGCAGGCGGTTGCCCCGCGCGTTGGCCGCGCTGATGGCCGCCAGATCGTCGAACACCGCGCCGCCGTTGCTGGCGTTGTGCAAAAGCGCGGCGACCATCACGGTGCGCCCGCTGTCCGCCGCCAGCGACTCGAGGAAGGGCAATCGTGTCTCACCGCTCTTCGTGAGCATGAAGACGCCGCGCCCGCCCTGCGCCATGGCGCCCACCAGCGCCGCGATTTCGCTTTCTTCGGCCAGGCGTGAAGGCATCGGCAAACCGCCCTCGCCGTTGTGCGCCGGGCTGGTGCTCGTGGAAAAACCGACCGCGCCGCAGCGCATCGCTTCGCGCACCAGCTCGCACATCGCCTCGACTTCGGTGGGCGTAGCGCTGCGCCGCGTCGCCTGCTCGCCCATCACCCAGGTGCGCACCGAAGAGTGGCCCACGTAGGCGGCGATGTTCAAGGCGCTGCCCTTGGCGCGCAATTGCTCAAGATACTGCGGGAACGTCTCGAAGCCCCAATCGATGCCTTGGCGCAGCACGTCGAGCGACATGCCCTCGACTTGCGTCAGGTTGCGCATCGTCGTCTCGCGGTCTTGGGGACGGCACGGCGCGATCGTGAAGCCGCAATTGCCGATCACCGCCGTCGTCACGCCCAGCGCCGGCGAAGGCCGCACACAGGGGTCCCAGGTGATTTGCGCGTCGAAATGGGTGTGGCTGTCGACGATGCCGGGCATCAGCGCCAGGCCGTCGGCCTCGAGCGTGCGCTGCGCGGCGTCAACGCACTGGGGGCCGAGGTAGGCGATCCGCCCTTGAGCCACGCCGACATCGCCGGTCCACGCAGGCCCGCCGGCGCCGTCAAAAATCTGCGCCTTGCGAATCAGCAGGTCGAGCACGTTCAGGCTGCCTTCGACATAGGCGGAGCGAACATCGACTCCATTTCGCGGCGCAATTGATAGGCCTTCGTCGTCGTGTCGATCGCCACGTCGGCCCACGTCAGGCTCTGCCCCAGGCGCACCGCGCGCACGAGTTTGATGCCGTGCGCCAAACCGAGCGGCAAGCCACCCAGCTTCGCGGAAGCTTGCGCCGGCAGCAATTTGCCCCACACCGTATAGCCGCCCTCGCCGTCCAGCACTTCGCCGACGCGCAAATCGCGCTTGGCGGTGGCCACCACGTCGGCGTTCCAGCAGTGTGCGACGCCCGTCGCCTCGCCGCGCAGCGCGACGCTGGCCACCGACATGCCCACTTCCAGGCCGATCAAGTGCCAGCGCTTGTAGAGCGTGAAGTACCGTCCGCTCGGATCCGTGTGCGCGTTGTATTCCTCGAAGCAGTTCCGGATGTACTCGGTTTCGCCTTCCACCGTCACCCACACGCCCATGCGGATGTCGTACGGAATCTTCCGGCCGTTCGCCTCGAGCGAGGAGATCACTTCGACCATGCCTTTGCGTTCGAGCACGCCGCCTTCGCTGATGGGCCGCGTTACGAAGGGAATGTCTTCCACGCTCGCCGGCGGGTAGAGCAGGCCGTTGCTCGGCACAGTGAGGCCGGTTGCGTTGGCCACCGCAGTCGATTCGATCGCCGGCTTGGAGCCGTCGAGAAAGCTGTTGAACATCTTCGGGTTCAAGCCACCTCGCAGCGCCTGCTCGGGTGTCAGACCATAGTTCTCCCACACCGTGTCCGGGGTCGACTGGCTGAAATGCGCCAGCCACTTGTGGCCACGCCCTGCGGCGACGACCGGGAAGCCGCACGTGCGCGCCCAGTCGACGAGGTCGCAAATGAGGGCCGGCTGGTCGCCGAACGCGAGCGAATACAGCACCCCCGCTTTGGCGGCGCGCTGCGCGAGCAAGGGCCCGCAAAACGCATCGGCCTCGACCGTCACGTTGACAACGTGTTTGCCGTTCGCAAAGGCTTGCAGGCAATGGTCGACCGCGGCAATCGGGTGGCCGGTGCACTCGACGATCACGTCGATGGCCGGGTGCGCGACGAGCTTTTGCCAGTCTTCGCCGATGTGGGTCGTGCCGTCTTTCACGGCGGCGTCGAGCGAGGCCGCGGCCATTTGTTGCGCCGGCCAGCCCACGCGTGCCAGGTTCGTGCGAGCTGCGCTGGGCGACAGATCGGCAATCCCCACCAGGTGCACACCGGGCGTGCGCGGGATTTGCGCGAGGTACATCGAGCCGAATTTGCCGGCGCCGATCAGGCCGATGCGGATCGGTTTCTTCTCGGCGGCGCGCTGTTGGAGTTGCGTGTGCAGGCTCATGTGGGCTCCCTAGGCGCTGCGCGCCGTCCCTCCGAGAGGGAATATTCGCCCTTCGGGCGACCGTGCGTGCTCATGTTCAGGCGGTCTCGGTGATTTCTTCGAGCGATGTGTGCAAGGCACTTGCCGGCATGCCGTTCTTCCACGGCAAATCCACCGGATAGGGCTTGGTCAGGCAGTCGTCGGGCAAACAAGCGATGGGCGTGAAGTCCCGATGCGCAATGTATTCGGGCCGCTTGAAGCGCCGCACGTGGTTGCTGACCGCGCACAGGCTCAGGTACACGGCAACGCGGTTGAACGGCGAGAGGTTGCTCGTCGAGGCGTGAACCAGGCAACTGTGGAACAGGATCATCGAACCCGCCGGCCCCTTGGGCGCGACGATTCCCGCGCCGCCATGGCGCCCCTGCGCATCGAAGTGACCCTTGCCACCGCCGCGCTCGACCAACTGGCGAATCAGGTCGTTATCGATTGTCCACAAGGGGTAGCTCGTCGTCGTCAGGTCGTGTTTCGCCTCGATCACGCCGCGCTTGTGGCTGCCCGGAATGAACATCAGCGGGCCGTTGAATTCGTTCACGTCGTCGAGAAAGATGGCGATGTTCATCGCTCGTTCGGTGGGCATCAAGTCGTCGTTTTTCCAGGTGCCGTAGTCCTGGTGCCACTGCCAGACGTCGCCCTCGAACGCCATCTTGCCGTTAATCTTGAACTGGTGCATGTAGAGCTTCTCGTCGAAGAGTTGCTGCACCGGCTCGATCATCCTCGGGTGCCGCGCGAGCCGCGCGAACGGTTCACTGTACAGGTGCGCGGCGAAATTGGTTCGCACCGCTTGCGAGCCCTTTTCGCGAACGTTGTACGCCTCTTGGCGCGCGTACAGATCGGGAACTGCGACGCCCAGCGTGTCGATCTCGGGCTGACTGAACAGTCCGGGAAAGAAGAGATAACCGTCGCGCTCGAACTGCTCGATCTGGGCCTTGCTCAATTTCATCGTGTGTCTCCGACAGTGGATTGCAGAACCTGGGTCAAACGCGCCGCCAGACTGTCGCTGGCAGCGCGGCTGTGTTGATCGATGAGGCGCGACGCGCGATCCGCGTCGCCGGCGGCAATCGCGCTCGCGATCGCCTCGTGTTCGTCCCACACCGGCGAGCGCTGGCGCGACGACTGCAGCACTTCGCCCATGACGCGGCGCAAGTGATGCCAATGCACCTGGGCACTGAGCTCGATGAGCGGGTTCCCCGACGCCGCATAAATTGCCCGGTGGAAGGCCAAATCGGCGTCAATCATCGCCTGGATGTTGCGCCCGCGTGCGTTGCGGCGGCCGGTCTCGAGCAGCGCCGGGTCTAGTTTCCAGCGCTGCTGCGCCGCCAGGCGCGCCGCGAGAGAATCGAGCGCGCCGCGCACCTGGTAGACATTGCGCATCCACGCCACGTCCAGCGGCGCGACCATCAGGCCACGGCCGGGGGCGTCGAGCACGAAGCCGTCGATCTTCAGCAGGCGCAGGGCCTGCAGGACGGGCTGGCGCGAAACCGCAAGCTGCTCGGCGATCTCTTCCTGGCGCAGCCGCGCGCCGGGGGGCAACGAGGCGTCGCTGATCGCATCCAACAGGGCACGGTGCACGCGCTCCACGAGGTCGGGCGCGCTTTGCAGCTTGACGAGGTGGGCCGGCATGGCGGCGAAGTGTACTCTGTATACAGAAGACAGACTGAGCACACCGACCTCAGCGCGCGCGCCCGTAAGATGCGACGCGCCCATTCACGCTCACACCAGCCCGCCCCATGTCTCAGTTCGCTTACCTGTCGAACAACGCCTTCCTCAAGGCGCCCGCGGCAAGCGCAGCGACCCGGTACGCCGTGGCCGGAATCGCCTGGGACGGTGCCGTCACGAACCGCCCCGGTGCGCGCTTCGGCCCGCGCGCGATCCGCGACGCAAGCCACATGCTGTGCGATGCAACGCACCCGTTCTTCGACGTGTCGCCACTCGGGCAACTGGGAGATGCGGGTGACCTCGAACTGCCCAACACCGGCATCGAGGCGATGCGTGCCGCCCTGTTGCCGCTGGCCGAAATGCTGATTCGGCGCCATCACACGTGCTGGCTCGGCGGCGACCATTCGATCACGCTGCCCTTGCTGCGCGCCTATCACAAGGTGCTCGGTCGACCGCTGGCGGTGATCCACTTTGACGCGCATTGCGACACATGGACCGACCACTTTGGCGAACCCAGCGGCCACGGCACGTGGGTCTATGAAGCGATCGAAGAAGGCCTCGTGCTGCCGCAGTGCTTCACTCAGATCGGCATCCGCTCCGCAGGCCAGCGCGAAGCGCGAGACTTCGTGCGAACCCGTGGTGGCCAGATCTTCACGGCGCGCGACCTGCGCGGCCGCGAAAGCCCGGTGCAACTGGCCGATGTGCTCGCGGC
>JBEBHW010000160.1:0-7400 GCA_040081145.1 Burkholderiaceae bacterium | reverse complement strand
CTGCGCGCGGTTCGGCAGCACTCGTCATGATGCCGGTTCACGCAGTCCCGCGAAGTCTCGCGAAAGCCCACCCTATGCAGGTAGCCAGACGGGTAGCTCGAAGTCACGTGAGCCGATCGGATTACTGTAAGTCGTTGACCCGCTTACGCTTTCCGGATCCGGCCCCTCAATACGACATCGTTCTGCTGTGAGGCCCGTGGCCGCATTCGCGCGCCACGTCGAAGCTTTCCGACATTGCGTCGATCCGCTGATTCAAAGCTTTGTAGGCGTGGCCGCCGCTCGCCGAGCCGCCCGGTTTGCCGGCTTGGCCATCGGGGTCGGTTTCTGACAAGGTCAGCGCTGCTCGCCGTGACGCAGACGCTTCACCTGCGCCTGTAGCCGGCGTATGTTCGCCGCAAGTTCGGGCAACTGGAAGTAGAGAAGCTTGCGCATCCGCCAGCCCAACTCTACCCGGTGGGCGTCGAGCGTCACACGCAATCGGCTGGGTCGGTCGGGTGCAGCGAGCAAGTCGCGAACGAACTGCTCGCGATCGTGTTCGCGGCGGGTGGCCGCGGCGACCACGTCGTAAACCCCTGCCACTTTCGCATCGGCAAGCCACTGCGCGTGCTGTGCAAGCTGATCGCTGTTTTGACGTTGAACCCAGGCGAGGTAGTTCGCACCTGTGAAAGTACGCATCTGCTGAGATACACCCCCGCGCCGGTAGCGGACGAGCGGCTGGCGCAGCGTCATTGCGCCGCCGCTGCAAAGTGCGCGAAACGTATTGATCTCCTCTTCGTGTGCGGCACGAGGTGGCAACGGCCCGAAGCGTTCGAAGAGCCGGCGAGTGATGGCATGGCCCGCGCCGATGACGCGGGGTCGGCGTCTTACCCAATCGTCCAGGCTTTTCCAATGCGCGAGGTCGTCTACCTCGAGAATTCCGAGGTCCACCCCCTGATGGCTCATGTCGATCAGGGGGCAGGCGATCAAGTCGACTCGCCCGCCGGAACCGTCCCAGGCGGCCGCAGTGAGTGCGACGCGTGTTGGCAGAGAGATGTCGTCACCCGCCATCAGTACCAGCAGTTCGCCGTGCGCCTCGCGCAGCACGATGTTGAAGTGCTCTCCAATGCCGAGGTTTCGGGGATTGCGCCGCAACACAACATGGTGAGGGCCACTGTAAGCCTCTGCCTGGGCCTGCATCCGTGCAAAGGTCGAGTCGGATGAGGCATCGTCGGAAAGAAGGATCTCGATCGGCTCGCAAATCTGCGCAAGCCCGCTACTGACTGCCTCTTCTATAAGACGCGACTGGTTGTACGCCAGAATGGCTAGCGTGATGCGTGGCTTCATTGGTTCACTCGAGGCTTTGAATAGGGTCGACAGCATCTTGACACACCACGAGGGTGCAGACGCGTTCGTGGTTTCGCACGTCGCCGAAGGCCTCGAGAGTGATCCGGGTCAATCGGCGGGTGGTATGCCGGGCCGGGCCGCCAGCCACGTGTCGATGCGCTTGTCACGCGGATTGCCGGCGACCACGCGCGCCTTCAGATACGGGAAGCCTGCGGCGACCAGCTCGGCCCAACGGACCGAAGTGTCGTCCGAGCTCAAGGTGTCGTTCCAAAGCGAAGGGAACAGCGCTTGGCATTGCATGCCTTCGGCCTCGAGCAACGCTGTGATGCGCGCTTCATAGATATCGATCACCTGTTCCTTGCGGGGCCAGTTCAAGATACGTCGGAACAAGGCCTTGAACACGTGGCTGCGCAGCGCGGATTCATTGAATACCAGGAAGTAGCTCTGCAAGTGCCGCCGCGGCGTCAGACTTTCAGTGAGGCCAACCACGTCGGCGCCAGCGTTGCGCACGCGCCCCATCATGCGGACGAAGTCGGCGCCACTCAGCGGGCCGACGATGCTGTCATTGACGAGGTACAGGCGGGTCCAGTTCTCTCGCGCGTCGCACAGCGACAGCGCGTGCGCCCATGCGCCGAAGTCGAATCCGAGGTTCCGCCGGATCATGATGCCGCTGAGGCGATCGTACAGCCCGGCCTCGATTCGAATGCTGCTCGGGGGGATATCAGTATTGACCACGAGCACCACGTGGATGCCGCTTGCAAGCAGGTGGCAGATGTGGTCAGTCACATGGGGTTTGAGCGCCGGCTGTTCGGCAAAGCTCACGAACAGGCAAACTTCCCCCGTCAGACCGCTGGCCATTGGTTTGGTCATGTAGAGGTCGGCCGCGGCGGCGGGTGTTGCCAGTCCGTCCGCTGCCTCGATCAAGCGGGCAAGGCGTTCCTGCAATAGCCGGTATTCGCGCCGCCGAACATAGGGCAAGGCGGCTTTGAATCCGCGCCGCCAAGTTCGCAGGGTGTCTTTATACCAAGCCATCTTCCGTCTTTCCTCAGGGGGAGGACTTAATGCAAGCGAACTCCCAGGCCAAGTGCGACAGCCCGCCGACGCGCGCGCGGCGCCAGCGCTTGAAGCGGCGCAGCAGCGTCACGGGAACCGCGGGGGAGAGTGCTTCGGGGTGCAGTGCCCATTCGTTACGCAGCATCTCGAACGCACCCATGAAGCCATACATCCGCGCTCCGGGCTCAGGCCCACAGAAATAGCTTGCCGTACCGCGCGTGATGACGTTGACATGCGTCGGGTCGTGGAAAACTTCGGGGCGTGGATAGGCCGGGGTGACCGCATAGAACAAGCCTCCCGGCTTGAGCACCCGGTGAATCTGATTCATCAGCTCCACAAAGGGGAGGCGGGTGCCGAGACCGTCTGCCGTTGGCAAAAGTCGCGGCACGTGTTCGAGAAAATCGAACGCCGAAACCGAATTGAAAAATGAGTCGACGTGCGGGATAGGTTCGATGCTGAGGTTCGCTCGCCGAAACAGATGCGCTGCCATTGAATCGGGGGCAAACAGGTCGACAGCATGCACTTCGTCGCAGTGGTAGGGGTTGCGCGGACAGGGGCCGCAACCCAGGTCGAGATGGCGCGTGGTCATCGGCCCCCGCTCAACGGTACTCGACCGCATGGTCCCTGTGGACCATGTGCAGCGTCAATCCGCAACGCGCATACTCCGACTGCGACCACTCGCGCGTCTGCGCCTTGCGCGCAAATTTCGCCCGCTGCCGGCCCCACCAGTTGAGCCCGAGCTTGCTGTAGAAGTAGCGGTGATCGCCAAACTTGGACAGGCCCAACTCCTTCTTCATCGCCGTTTGGGTGATCATGCCGAAGTGATGCATGAAGGCATCGCCCACCGTGCCGACCTTGAGCCCGTGGCGCCTGCAGCGGGCCAGGAATTCGGCATCCTCGCGGCCAAACAGCAAGCGGTCGGTGTCGAGGAATCCGATCCTTTGGAACACCCCGCGCTGCACCGCAAAGCACACGCCGTGGAACCAGCCCAGCCGAACTGTGCCGCTCATCTTGGCCAGGAACCGTTGCGTGAACCCGGTTAGCTCATAGTCGAGTTCGAACTCCACCATCGACGGACTGACAACCTGCAATCCGAATCTCTGCGCCGCCGCGATCTGCGCTTCGATGAAGTTGTGAGCGCACACGATGTCGTTGTTGAGCAGCACCACCCAGTCGGTGTGTGAGGCCAACGCGCCCTGAGTCCACGCCCCGCCGCAGCCCAGATTGACCGGATTACGTATCGAGCGAATGTCCTGCCGCGACGCCAACCATACGGGGGTGTCGTCGCTGCTGCCGTTGTCGATGATCAGCAGCGCACTCGGATCCACGCCGGCGGCGAGCAGGCTCGCCACGCACTGCTGCGTGTAGTGCAACTGATTCAGCACCGGAATGACGATGGTGTAGCGCATGCGCGAGCGAGGGTCCTTCACTTGGGCGCGCTTCGCGGCACGCGCCCCATCAAATAGAACTCGTCGTTCGGCCGCATCGACGTCAGGTTCGCCATGCGATTGGACAAGCCGAAGAACGCCGTGATTGCGCCGATGTCCCACGCGTCCTCATCGGTGAAGCCGTGTTCACGAAGCGCCATGAAGTCAGGCTCGCCGATTGCCGCCGAGTCGGTGCAGACCTTCAGGGCAAATCCGAGCATCGCCTTCTGCCGCGGCGTGATGTCGGCCTTGCGGTAATTCACCGCGACCTGGTCGGCGACCAGCGGCTTCTTCTCGTAGATGCGCAGCAGCGCGCCGTGCGCGACGACGCAGTAGAGGCACTGGTTCGATGCGCTCGTGGCGACGATGATCATCTCCATCTCGCCCTTGCTCAAGCCCGAGTTGCGCAGCAACAAGGCGTCGTAATAGGCAAAGAAGGCGCGGAATTCGTCGGGCCGGTGCGCCAGCGCGAGGAACACGTTGGGCACGAAGCCCGACTTCTGCTGCACTTCGAGGATGCGTTCGCGAATGTCGGTGGGAACGCTCTCGAGCGTGGGGGCGGGGTAGCGACTGATGGGCAGGCTCACGGTCAGCTCCTGAATTGCAATGCGCGCAGCCTCGCGTAGAGGCCGCCTTCAGCCAGCAGCTGCGCGTGCGTGCCATTCTCGACGATGCGTCCGCCGTCGAGCACGACGATGCGATCGGCGCGTTCGATCGTCGACAAGCGGTGCGCGATGACGAGGCTCGTGCGCCCGCGCATCAACGCTTCCAGCGCCTGCTGCACGAGGCGCTCCGACTCGGAATCTAGCGCCGACGTCGCCTCGTCGAGGATCAGGATCGGCGCGTCCTTGTAGATGGCGCGCGCGATCGCCAGGCGCTGGCGCTGGCCGCCGGAGAGCCGCTCGCCGTTGTGGCCGATGGGTGTGTCGATGCCTTGCGCGAGCGTTTCCACAAAGTCGAGCAGGTTCGCCGCGCGCAGCGCAGTCTGCACCTTGGCGCGGTCGGTCGGGTCGCCGGGGGCGCCCAATGCGACGTTCGCCGCGACGCTGTCGTTGAACAGCACGACGTCCTGGCTCACCAAAGCGAACTGGCGCCGCAGCGCCGTGACGCTCCACTGCGCGAGCGGAACGCCGTCCAGGGTGAGTGCGCCGCTGCTGGGTTCGAGAAAGCGCGGCAACAGATTCACGAGGGTGGACTTGCCGGCGCCCGAGGGGCCGACCAACGCCACCGATTCACCCACGGCGAGGCGCAGGTTCACGTCGCTCACCGCCGCGCCCGACGCGCCGGCGTAGTGCAAGGTGACGCCCCGCAACTCGAGTTCGCCGCGCGCGCGGCCCGGGTCATGGCCGCCGTCGGCTTCGCTGGGCGTCTGGTCGATGAGCCCGACGCCGCGCTCCAGCGCCGCCACGCCGCGCGTGATGGGGCCGGCCACCTCGGACAGGTGCTTGACCGGCGCGACCAACATCAACATCGCCGTCACAAAGGCAGCGAATTCGCCCACCGAGCCGCCTTGCGTGCCGCTGTGCCACAGCGCGAGCACGATCACCGCCGACAGCGCGCACGCCGCGAGCACCTGGGTGATGGGCGTCATCGTCGCCGACGCGACCACCGACTTGATCGCCAGGCGCCGCATCGATTCGCTGACGCCCTCGAAGCGCCTCGCCTGGGTGGCCTGCGCGTTGTGCAGGCGCACGATGCGCCACGCGAGTACGTTTTCTTCGACGACGTAGGCGAGCTGGTCCATCGCCTTCTGTCCCTGCACGACAAGCCGATGCAGGCGCCGGCTCAAGGTGCGCATGACGAGCGCCAGCGCCGGGAACAGCACGGCGATGAACGCGGTGAGCTGCCAGTTCAGCCACAGCAAATAGGCGAGCAACGCCACCAGCGTCAGCGAGTCTTTCACGAGCGTCAGCAGCGAACTCACCAACTGCCCGGCGCCGCCCTGAACTTCGTAGGTCAGCGTGTTGATCAGGCTCGACGCCGACTGGCGCGTGAACAGGCTGGGTTGCGCGTCGAGCAGGCGCTGGAACATCGCCTTGCGCATCGCCAGCGTGCCGCGATTCGCGACCCACGCCAGGCCATACTGCGCAGCAAAACCCGCCGCACCGCGCACCGCAAACAGGCCGATCAAGACGACAGGCACGATCCACAGCGGCAGCGTGCCGGCCTTGAAGCCGCTGTCGAGCAGCGGCTGCATCAGCGCCGGGATCATCGGCTCGGTGGACGCGGCGACGAGGGCCGCCAGGATCACGGTCACCAGGCCGCGCCGGCTGTCCTGGAAATAGGGCGCGATTCGCGCCAGGCGCTGCGACAGGGTCTGGCCCGCGGGCGGATTGGCTTCGCCGGGTGCGCCGCTCATAGGGGCGGCTCCGGGCGCTGCGGCGGGTTTTCGAGGAACATCAGCTTCACGTACTTGTAGTAGGTGTACTCGGCGTTGTAGATCGCCAGCATCAAGCCGTGGCGCCCGTCGAGCATACCCAGGCGCGCGAAATAGGTGCGCACAAAGGCGAACGCGCCGTGCCACACGCCTTTCCAGACGCCGCCCGTCTTGCCGCGCGCGTGCATGTCGCGCGCGTGTCCGGTCGAATAGCGGTCGAGCTTTTCGAGAACGTCGTGAAGGTTCGGGTAGCTGAAATGGATCAGCGGGCTTTTCAGCTCGCCGATCGATCCGTCGACCGTCATGTGGGCGTGCAAAAAGTGATCGGTGAAGCCCGATTTGCCGCGCCGCCCCAGGCGCAGCGTGTAGTCGGGTCGCCAGCCGCTGTGCGCGATGAAGCGCCCGCAAAATTCTGAAATCCGCGGAATGCGCAAGCCGTCGTGAGTGGGGCTGCGAATCGCGCCCATCACTTCGGCGCGTAGCGCGTCGCTGATTCGCTCGTCGGCGTCCAGCGAAAGCACCCACTCGCCGGTGGCCAGCGCAAAGCCGCGCGCCACTTGGGGTCCATAACCCGGCCAGTCGGTCTCGACGACGCGGGCGCCGGCTTCGCGCGCCAGGCGCACCGTCGCGTCGCTGCTGCGCGAATCAAGGACAAGCACTTCATCGGCAAACGACGCGCTGGCGATGCAGGCTGCGATATTGTTTTCTTCGTTCTTCGCAACGATGACCACGGTCAGCGAATGCGGGTTCGGCGGCATGGTCAATGGGGAATCGCCCTCTATCATTGGCATTGTCGCCCATCCCTTACCAACGCCGGTGGCGCGGCCTGACCCCGTTGCCCCAACCCCGTCATGAAAAGAAGAAACCTGATTCGCCTCGCCGCGCGTGTTGCAGCCGCCCCGGCCGCACTGAGCCTGTTCGGCGCGGCGCGCGCCCAATTCCGTGTCGAGATCTCCGGCGTCGGCACGACCCAGCTGCCGATCGCCATCACGCGCTTTCGCGACGAAGAGAAGTCGGGGCAAGCGATCTCGACCATCGTGCGTTCCGATCTCGAGCGCAGCGGCGCGTTTCGCGGCATCGACACGACCGCTGTGCTCGACGAAACCGCGCGCCCGGTGATGCCCGAGTGGCGCACCCGCGCGGCTGACGCGCTCGTCGCCGGCTCGGTGGCGCGCCTGGCGGACGGCCGCTTCGACGTGCGCTTCAAACTCTGGGACGTC
>JBEBHW010000159.1:0-7440 GCA_040081145.1 Burkholderiaceae bacterium | reverse complement strand
GTGCCGCCGCCCACGTCACTCGCCAGGCTCACCGTCACGCCAGCGTCGACACACTGCTGCCAGTCGAACAGGCCGCTGCCGAGGAACAGATTTGACGATGGGCAAAACGCGACCTGCGCGCCGCTGGCACTCAGTCGCGCGCGGTCCGCATCGTCGAGCCAGATGCCGTGCGCCAACACCGAGCGGCGCTGCAGCAGACCGGCGCGCTCATAAACGTCGAGGTAGCTGCGCGCGCGCGGAAAGAGTTCGGCGACCCACGCCACTTCGGCGCGGTTCTCGGCGACGTGGGTCTGCATGTAGAGCGTCGGGTCGCTCGCAAGCAGGCGCCCGGCCATGCTGAGTTGCGCGGGCGTGCTCGTCGGCGCAAAGCGCACCGTCACGGCGCAGCTGTTGCGGCCCTTGCCGTGCCAGCGCGCGATGAGGTCGCGGCATTCGGCTTCGGCCCCTTCGACATCGTCGCGCAAGCCATCCGGCGCGTGGCGGTCCATCAGCACCTTGCCGGCAACAATGCGCATGCCGCGCTCGGCAGCGGCGCCGAACAGCGCGTCGACTGAGCCCTTGTGTACAGTGGGGAAGACGACGGCGCTCGTCGTTCCGTGCGCGAGCAGCGCGTCCAGAAAATGAGCCGAGCCGGCGTCTGCGACCTCCGGATCTGCCCAGGCGCGTTCGGCCGGAAAGGTGTAGGTGTTGAGCCAGTCGAGCAGTTCCGTGCCGTAGCTGCCGATCACGCCCAACTGCGCGCTGTGCACATGGGTGTCGATGAAGCCCGGCAGGAGCAGCTGGCCGCGGTGGTCTTGGCGAGTCCAACTCGGGTCGGGCTCTTGCACGCCGGGCTGGACGCCGCGGATGCGCCCGTCTTCGATGAGCAACCAATGGTCGGCGCGCCAGCGCACGCCGTGCAGCGCCGTGCTTGAGAGTGCCGGCGCGGTCATGAAGTCGAGCAGGTCGCCGCGCAAAGCAAGGCGCGAGGGGGTGACAAGAGCGGGCGGCATGGGATTCGACGGCGTCGCGATCGGCTGCGGTGTCAAAGCCACGCTCACGCGGCGCGTTCAACTTGCTGGCCGCGCCGGCGCAACATGCCGTGCGAGGCCAGATTCGCCGCCACGTCACGCACCTGCTCGCGCAGCCAGCGGTTCGCGCTGGAGGCGTGCGTCAGGTCGTGCCACAGCTGGTAGTAGTTCATCGGCGGAAACGCCACCGGGCAACGCACGATGCGCACCGGCAGGCTGTCGACATAGCGCGAGCAGAACAGCCTGCCCGTCGTCAGCACGAGCAGGCTTTGCGCAACCATCAGCGGAATCAGGCTGAAATGCGCGCTGCGCACGGCGATGTCGCGCGTCAACCCCTGCGAATTCAGGTGCTCGTCGATCACGCCGCGTGCTTCACCGTGGGCGTCGGTGTGCAGCGGCATCGGCGCGACGTGTTCGCACGCGAGGTAGCGCTCCGCCGTCCAACTGCGCGAAGCCGCGCGCGCCGCGGGGTGATCTTCCGCGACGAGGCACACCACTTCGTCGGACACCAACTTGCCCAGGTGCAATTCGCCCGGCGGCGACAGCCAGTTGCCGATCACCAGATCGGCTTCGCCCGTGGCCAAGCCGCGCCGGTAGTCGAAGCCGCCGGAGAGCGGCATGAGTTCGAGCCGAACTTGCGGCGCCAGGCGCTTGATGCGCGCCACGAGTTCGGGCAGGAACAGCGGGTCGAGGTAATCGCTCGCCGCGATGCGGAATTTCAGTTCGCTGACCTGCGGCTCGAAGCTGCGCTGGCGCGCGCGCGGACTGAACAGGCGGTCGCTGTCTTGCAGCACGCGCGCGGCCGGCTCGAGCAGCGCGAGCGCCGTCTGCGTGGGCATCATGCTGCCGCCGGCGCGCACCAGCAGCGGGTCGCCGGTGAGCGCGCGCAGCCGCTTCAACTGGGCGCTGACGGCGGGCTGCGTGCTGTTCAGCCGCATGGCGGCACGCGATACGCTGCGTTCGGTGATCAAGGTGTGCAGGACTCGAATGAGCAACAGCTCGATCTTGTCGAATTCGGCACGGTGAGGCATATACAAATGATGATAGGCACTATGCGCAGACGCGTATAGAGTTCTGCCCTGGGAGATTTACCTTATGGCCCCGGCCCAAAGCCCGACAGGAACCTAGGGAAAGCCCCATGCCCAGCCGCCCCATCCGCTTCTTTCATCAAGGCGCCATCGTCGAAGTGGCGCACGCCGCACCGACGCGCAGCGTGCTCGAATGGCTGCGCGAAGACGCCCACTGCACCGGCACCAAGGAAGGCTGCAATGAAGGCGATTGCGGGGCGTGCACCGTCGTGATCGGCGAGTTGGCGCCGGCGGGCGCGACGGGTGCCCTGACGCTGCGCAGCGTCAACGCGTGCATCCAGTTCCTGCCCACGCTGGACGGCAAGGCGCTGTTCAGCGTGGAAGACCTGAAGCGCATCGCCGGCGCGGCAAACCCCGCTGGGGCGCCGGCCTTGCACCCGGTGCAGCAGGCGCTCGTCGACTGCCACGGCTCGCAATGCGGCTTCTGCACCCCAGGCTTCGTGATGTCGCTGTGGTCGACTTACGAGCGCGCGAGCGCGTCCGGCGCGCGCCCGACGCGACAGCGTTTGGCTGACGACCTCTCGGGCAACCTGTGTCGTTGCACCGGCTACCGGCCCATCCTCGATGCAGGCCAGCGCATGTTCGATTTGCCGGCCGCGCGTTTGGACAGCGCACCGGTTGTCGCAGCCTTGCGCACGCTGCAATCCGACGCGGATCTGGACTACGCCCCTGGCCAAGGCGGCCGCTTCATCGCGCCGAAGTCGCTCGACGCCCTTGCCGCGCTGCGCGATCAAATGCCCCTCGCGACCTTGCTCGCCGGCTGCACCGACATCGGCCTGTGGGTGAACAAGCAGTTCCGCGAGCTCGGCGATATCCTCTATGTCGGCGAAGTCGACGAACTCAAGCGCATTGAAACCCGGGAGGGTGCACTGCACATCGGCGCAGGCGCGTCGCTCGAAGCCGCGTGGCGCGCCCTGGCAGCGCAGTGGCCCACGCTCACTGACGTGTGGCTGCGCTTTGCCTCACCGCCGATCCGCAATGCCGGCACGATGGGCGGCAACGTCGCCAACGGCTCGCCGATCGGCGACAGCGCGCCGGTGCTGCTCGCGCTGGACGCGCAAATCGAGTTGCGCAAAGGAGCGCGAATCCGCCGCATGGACCTGGCGGAGTTCTACGTCGACTACATGAAGAACCGCCTGGAGCCCGGCGAGTTCGTTCAAGGGCTCAACGTCCCCGCCCTGCCGGCGACGCGCGAGGTGCGCGCCTACAAGATCAGCAAGCGCTTCGATTGCGACATCTCGGCGCTGTGCGCGGGCTTTGCGATCGAGCTCGACGGCGCCAAGGTGAAGCAGGTTCGCCTCGCTTACGGCGGCATGGCGGGCGTCGTGAAGCGCGCGGCACACGCAGAAGCTGCACTGCTGGGGCAGCCTTGGAATGAAGGCAGCGTCGTCGCCGCACAAACCGCCTTGGAGCGCGACTTCACTCCACTCAGCGACATGCGCGCCAGTGCCAGCTACCGAATGCAAGTGGCGAAGAATCTTCTCCAGCGCTTCTGGTTGGAAACGCGCACTGCGTCGCCTCTGGACCCGCGCGCCACGAGCGTGTGGAGCGTGATGCCGCACGACGTGAGCACTTCGCAAGGTGCATAGAACATGCGACGGCGGCTTGCGCAGGGTCTGAAGCAGGCGTCGCCTTTCGGCCGAAAGCGGAAGCCCGCCCGCGCCAACTCGCCACAGACCTCCCGGGCTGCGCACTGCACATTGGAGCACTCAACATGAACAAGCCCACTGATCCCGCACTGCTGCAACCTGGCGAAGCCTTCACCGACTACCGGAAGAACAACGCGGCGCGCTTTGACGCCGGGGCCGAGGCAATCGCCCACGCGCGAGGTGCACGTGTGGGCATCAGCCGGCCGCACGAGTCGGCGCATCTGCATGTGGCGGGCGAAGCGGACTACATCGATGACTTGCCCGAAGTCAGCGGTACCCTGCATGCCGCGCTGGGCCTGTCGCCGGTGGCGCGCGGGCGCATCACCGGCATGGCGTTGCAGCGGATTCGGGCACTGCCCGGAGTCGTCGCGGTTCTGAGCGCCGCCGACATCCCCGGCCCGAACGACTGCGGCTCGATTGTTCACGACGACCCCATCCTCGCCGACGTGACGCTGGGCGCGGATGGATCGTGCAGCGGCGAAGTGCGCTACCTCGGCCAACCGGTTTTTGCCGTGATCGCGCAAACGCGCGACGCCGCGCGCCGCGCCGCTGCGCAGGCCAAGTCGGTGTTGACCATCGAGGCCCAAACACCTGTGATCACACCGCAGGACGCGCACCGGCTCGGCCAATACGTGTTGCCGCCGATGCACCTGACCCGCAGCACCCGCGAGGGTGGCGCCCGCGCGGCCATCGATGCTGCGCCGCACCGCCTGCAGGGCCTGCTCGAGGTCGGCGGCCAGGAGCAGTTCTACCTGGAAGGACAGATCTCCTACGCGCTGCCACAGGAAGACGGCACGATGCTCGTGCACTGCTCAACGCAGCACCCGAGCGAAATGCAGAACCTCGTCGCGCATGCGCTGAAGCTGCACGCGCACGACGTGCAAGTCGTGTGCCGGCGCATGGGGGGTGGATTTGGCGGCAAGGAATCGCAATCGGCGCTGTTTGCGTGTGTCGCTGCGGTTGCGTCGCAGCGGCTGCAAAGACCCGTCAAACTGCGCCTGGACCGCGACGACGACTTCCTCATCACGGGGCGCCGTCACTGCTTCTGGTACGAATACGACGTCGGTTACGACGCTGTGGGCCGCGTGCTCGGCGCCGAGGTGACTTTTGTTTCGCGCGCTGGGCATTCGGCAGACCTGTCGGGCCCGGTGATGACGCGCGCGCTGTGCCACTTCGACAACGCCTACTGGCTGCCCGACGTCGCGCTGCACGGCTATTCCGGCAAGACGAATACGCAAAGCAACACCGCGTTTCGCGGCTTCGGCGGCCCGCAGGGGGCGATTGCGATCGAGAACATTCTCGACACGGTCGCGCGCCAACTCGGGCACGATGCGCTCGACGTGCGCAAGGTCAATTTTTACGGTCACGGGCAGAAGACGCCTTACGGCCAGGACGTCACCGACACCATCAGTCACACGCTCGTCGCCGAATTGGAAGCGAGCAGCGACTACCGCGCGCGGCGCAGCAGCGTCGCCGCGTTCAACGCGGGCAATCCACTGCTCAAACGCGGTATTGCGCTCACGCCGCTGAAGTTCGGCATCTCGTTCAACGTCAAACATTTCAACCAGGCCGGCGCGCTGGTTCACGTCTATACCGACGGGTCCATTCTCGCGAACCATGGCGGCACCGAAATGGGCCAGGGGCTGAACACGAAGGTTGCGCAAGTGATCGCGCATGAACTCGGCGTGAGCTTCGACGCGGTGCGCGTCACGGCGACCGACACGCACAAGGTGGCGAATACGTCGGCCACCGCAGCGTCCACCGGCAGCGACTTGAACGGCAAGGCCGCGCAAGACGCAGCCCGGCAAATCCGCGAGCGCCTGGCCAGCTTCGCCGCAGCGCGTTGGGGTGGCAGCGCTGCCGACGTGCGCTTCGCGAATGACCAGGTCAGCGTCAACGGCAAGACGATGGCGTTCACCGAAGTCGTCGCTACGGCCTACACCGAGCGCGTGCAACTCTGGAGCGACGGCTTTTACGCGACGCCTGGCCTGAGCTGGGACCGCGACACGCTGCAGGGCCGGCCGTTCTACTACTTCGCCTACGGCGCGGCGGTGAGCGAAGTCATCGTCGACACGCTCACGGGCGAGTGGAAACTGCTGCGCGCCGATGTGTTGCACGACGCCGGGCGATCCATGAACCCGGCTGTGGACATCGGCCAGATCGAAGGCGCGTTCATCCAGGGCATGGGCTGGTTGACGACAGAAGAACTCGTCTGGCACCCCAAGACGGGCCTGCTCACGACGCACGCGCCGAGCACCTACAAGATCCCCACCGCCAACGACTGCCCTCCGGTGTTCAACGTGCGCCTGTTCGAAGGCGACAACGTGGAAGACAGCATCCACCGCAGCAAGGCGGTCGGCGAGCCGCCGCTGCTGCTGCCGTTCTCCGTGTTCTACGCGATTCGCGACGCGGTGTCGGCGGTGGGCGAGCACAAGGTTGACCCGCCGCTCTGCGCACCAGCGACGAGCGAGGCCATTCTGCGCGCGATCACCGCCGTTCGCGCTGGCGCGCCCGCCTGACGCGCTGCCCGGAATGCCCACACTGCGCGCCACCGCCGCCGCGTGGCTTGCCGCACACAAACCCGCGGTCATCGTCGAAGTCGACGTTGCGCAAGGCTCGGTGCCACGCGAGGCCGGCACGCGAATGCTCGTCAGCGCGGACGAGTGCATCGGCACAGTCGGCGGTGGACACCTCGAATGGAAGGCGAGCGCAAAGGCGCGCGACATGCTTGCGCAGGGCGGCGCTGCGGCTGCGCAGACGGAACACTACCCGCTCGGCCCGGCGCTCGGCCAGTGTTGCGGCGGTGCCGTGACGCTGACCTATGCCGCGCTGGACGCTGCGGCGCTCGCGCGCTGGCCGCCCCCCGAACCCCTGTTTCAGTTGCAGCTCTACGGCGCCGGCCACGTGGGCCGCGCCATCGTGCGCGCGCTCGCGCCGCTGCCGGTGCACGTGACCTGGATCGACGAGCGCGAAGAAGAATTCGCTGCAGCTCCAGCGCCGGGCGAGCCCTGCGCGGCACGGATCGAGCGAGTCTGCATCGACACCCTCGAAGCCGAAGTGCGCCACGCACCGCCGGGCGCGTTTTACCTGGTGCTGACGCACCAGCACGACCTCGACCTGCGCATCACGGAGGCGATTCTGCGGCGTGGCGACTTCGCCTACCTGGGCCTGATCGGCTCGAAGACAAAACGCCAGCGCTTCGTGCACCGCTTCGAGGAGCGCGGTGTCGCGGCGCAGCTCATCGCGCGCATCACCTGCCCGATCGGCGTGCCCGGTGTCGAGGGCAAGGCGCCCGAGGTGATCGCCGCGGCGGTGGTCGCCCAACTGCTGCAACAGCGTGCGGCGCGCCGCCCGATCAGTCGATCACTCGATCGACCCTGATGAGAAACGAATCCGGAATCTTCACGCCCATCACCTTCGCCGTCTTCATGTTCACGACGCATTCGAACCGCGTCGGTTGCTCAATCGGCAGGTCGCCGGGCTTTTCGCCTTTCAGGATTTTTTCTACGTACCCCGCGGCACGACGAAAGTTGTCGCTGAAGGACGCTGAATACGACATCAGACCACCCGATTCCACGTACGCACCGGTTGCAAACATGGAGGGGACTTTGAGACCGAGGATGAGGTCGGCAATCAACTGGCGCTGGTTGTTGGTGCGTCCGTCAAACGTCACCACGTAAGCCTGGGCGCCGC
>JBEBHW010000158.1:0-7441 GCA_040081145.1 Burkholderiaceae bacterium | reverse complement strand
GGGTATGACCACCGCCGCCCTGCTGCAACCGATGGTGGGCTGCCACGCCTTCGCACACTACAAAGCGTGTCAGACCCAATGAACTTCGAGCTCACCGAAGACCAACGCGCGATTCGCGATACGTTTGCGCGCTTTTGCAATGAACGCATCGTGCCGCAGGCGGCTGCCATCGACGAGGCGCGGGTCTTTCCGCGAGAGCTGTTTCAGCAACTCGCGGGCCTGGGCCTGTTCGGCATGCGTTACCCCGAAGACGTGGGCGGCAGCGGCCAGGGATTGACCGAGTTCTCACTGGCGCTGACCGAAGTCGCGCGCGGCTCGATGTCGCTCGCCGGTGCGGCGGCAATGCAGTCGCTGATGGGCACCAAGTTCCTGCACATGCTCGGCGACTCCGACATCGTCAATCGCCTTCTCAAGCCGGCGCTGCGCGGCGCGAAGATCGGCGCGATTTGCATGACCGAGCCCGCTGCGGGCTCCGACCTCGACTCGATCGCGACGCAGGCGAAGAAGGTCGACGGCGGCTACCGCATCAGCGGGCGCAAGACCTGGGTCACGTCGGCCCCGCTGGCCGATTTCTTCACCGGGTTCGCCAAGGCCGGCGAGCAGAAGAAGCTCTCGATCTTCCTCGTCGAGAAGCACTTCAAGGGCCTCGTCGTCGGCCGCGAAATCCACAAGCTGGGCGTGTGGGCGCTGCCGACTTCGGAAGTCGCATTCGACGACTGCTTTGTCCCCGAGAGCCACCGCCTGTCGCGCGAAGACGGCGATGGCGAGACGCACTTGCGCAAGCTGCTCGCCGAGATCCGCATCGTCACCGGCGCGATGGCGCTGGGCGTGGCGCGCGCTGCGCTCGACGCCGCAGTGAGTTATGCCGGGCAACGCAAACAGTTCGGCAAGCCGATCAACCGGTTCCAGGCGATTCAGTTCAAGCTCGCCGAGATGGCAACCGACCTCGAAGCCGCCGTGCACCTCGTGCACTACGCCGCCTGGCTGCACGGCACCGGACGGCCGCACCACGCGCAGGCCGCAATGGCCAAGCTCAATGCGAGCGAGGCCGCGGCGCGCATCTGCGACCAGGCCTCGCGCGTGCTTGCGAGTTACGGCTACGCCATGGAGTACCCAGTGCAGCGCTACCTGCGCGACGTGCGCTTCACCTTGATCGGTGGCGGCACGAGCGAGATTCTGAAGATGATCATTGCCAAAGAGGTGTCGTCATGAATGCGATCATGAATGCAGTCAAACCCATCAAGGTCGTTCTCGCCAAGCCGGGCCTGGATGGTCATGACCAAGGTGCCAAGGTCGTCGTGCGCGCCATGCTTGACGCGGGCTTTGACGTGCACTACACCGGCCTGCGCCAGACGCCCGAGCAGGTCGTCGAAGCGGCGCTGCGCGAGGACGCCGAAGTGATCGCGCTGTCCAGCATGGCAGGGTCCCACATGCCGTTCTGCACCAAGCTCAAGCCGCTGCTCGAAGCCGCGGGCCTGGAGGACCGCTTGTGGGTGATCGGCGGCAACCTGCCCGCGCAGGACCGCGATGCCTTGGGTGCGCTCGGTTTCAAAGGCGTATTCCCGACCGGTTCGCGGCTCGAGGAGATCTGCAACTTCATCGAAGCGAATCGACCATGAAGCGCGACAGCCCCATTTCGCAGGCGCGCCCGGTGCGCAACGAATCCGGCATTCCGATCCAGCCGCTTTACACGCCGGTCGATGTCGACACGAGCGGCGGTCTGGCGATGCTCGGCGAGCCCGGTGCCTACCCGTTCACGCGCGGCATCCACCCGCTGATGTACCGCAAGCAGCCGTTCACGATGCGCCAGTACACGGGTTTCGGCAACGCGGCGGACACGAACCGGCGCTTCAAGTTTCTCATCGAGAACGGCCAGACCGGCCTGAATGTCGCGTTCGACCTGCCCACGCAGTGCGGCCTGGACTCCGACGACCTGCTCGCCGACGGCGAAGTCGGGCGCGTCGGCATGGCGGTGGACACGCTGCGCGACTTCGAGATCGCGTTCGACGGCATCGACCTCGACAAGATCACCGTCTCGCTGACGATCAACGGCGCTGCGCCAACGCTGATCGCGATGTACCTCGCGATGGCACAGAAGCGCGGCTTCGACCTGAAGCGCCTGCGCGGCACGGCGCAGAACGACATCCTGAAGGAGTACATCGGCCGAGGCACCTGGGTGTTTCCGGTGCAGCCGTCGATCCGACTGGTGGGCGACACGATCGAGTACTGCGCCGAGCACGCGCCGAAATACAGCCCGGTGTCGGTGTGCGGCTACCACATCCGCGAATCCGGCGCGACGCCGACGCAGGAGATGGCATGGGCCTTCTGCATCGCACGCGCCTACGCCGACGAGGTGATCAAACGCGGCGTTCCCGTGGACGAATTCGCCGGCCGCCTCTCGTACAACTTCAACATTTTCGGCAACCTGTTCGAGCAGGTTGCGAAGTTCCGCGCCGGCCGCGGCCTGTGGGCGAAGATCATGAAAGAGCAGTACCACGCGCAAGAGCCCGGCTCGATGTGGCTGCGCATGATCGCGGGCGGAGGCGGCGGCGGCCTCACGCTCGAGCAGCCCGAAAACAACATCGTTCGCGGCGCCTACTACGCGCTCATCGCCGCGCTGTCGGGCGCGCAGACGATGGCGCTGTGCTGTTTTGATGAGGCGTACACGATCCCGAGCGAACACGCGCAGACGCTCTCGCTGCGAACGATGCAACTGCTCGTCGAGGAAATGGGACTGGCCGAAACGGTGGACCCGCTGGGCGGCTCGTACTACGTCGAGACGCTGACGAACCAGATGCGCGCGGAGATGGAACGCATCATCAGCGAGACCGACGCCGCGGGGGGCATCGTCAAACTCGTCGCCGACGGGACGATTCAATCGCGCGTCTCGGCGCAGGCGTATCGCATGCAACGCGGAATCGAATCGGGGGCGTTTCCGAAGGTCGGCGTGAACCGCTATCGCAGCGACAAGGAGGCCGCACACCCGGTCGAGATGCACCACTACCGCGCCGACGACGCGCGCGCGCAAATGCAGTCGCTGCAGCAGGTGCGCAGCGAACGCGGCGGCGTGGCTGTGGCGCGCGCGCTCGCGCGAGTCGAGTCCGATGCGCGCAGCGGCGTCAACGTCATGGGTGCCATCGTCGAAGCGGTGAAGGCGTATGCCAGCGTCGGCGAGATCACGCAGCAGCTTGTGCGTGTTTTCGGGCGCTATGTCGAGCCGGTGCGTTTCGACCATCGCGAGCCGGAGGCGGTGGCATGCGTGCCGTAGCGAACGCCCTCGAAGGCTATCTCGCGCCGACACGCCTGGTCGACGCGCTCGCCGCACTGCGTGACAGCGCCGGCGCTTGTGTCCTGGCGGGTGGCACCGACCTGATGCCGCAGCTGAACGCAGGCAGGCTCAGGTGCGCGACCACGCTGCTCAACATCCGTCGCGTGCCCGGTCTCGACGCGGTCAGGGTGGAAGGCGCGAGCTTGCGCATCGGCGCCTTGGCGACGGTTGCGCAACTGCTCATCGACCCGCTGGTGCGCAGGCACGCGCCACTGCTCACGCAGGCCGCAGATCACTTCGCGAGCGACCAGATCCGCAACGCCGCGACGCTGGGCGGCAACGTCTGCAACGCCTCGCCTGCGGGCGACCTGCTTGCGCCTTTGCTCGCGCTCGACGCCGAAGTCGAATTGCTGTCTCTGGCCGACGACGGCTCCACCCAGCTCCGCCGCTTGGCGATGGATGGGTTCTTCACCGGGCCCGGCAGCACCGTACGCGAGCCGCACGAGCTGCTCACCGCGGTTCGGATACCACTCGCGCCTGGCGGGCAGGTGTCGCGCTTCTACAAAACCGGCACCCGGCCGGCGCTGGACATCTCGACGATCTCGATCGCACTCGCTGCGCAGCGCGACGCTGCCGGCGAACTGCACCGCGTGCGCATCGCGCTCGGCGCGGTCGCGCCCACGCCGCTGCGTGCGCGGCGCACCGAGGCGCTGCTCGAAGGCAGTTTCCTGGACGCTGCACTTGGCAAGCAGGCGGCGGATTGCGCGGCGGAGGAAGCGAATCCCATCGACGACGTGCGAGCGAGCGCCTGGTACCGCCGCGAGCTGGTGCGCAACATGATCCTGAGGGTTCTTCGCGATGTCACCGTCAACCATTGAGATTCAATTCACGCTGAACGGCGTGCAGCGTCACGAGCGCGTGAGCGTTCAGATGAGCGCGCTGCAAATGCTGCGCGACGTGATCGGCCTGACCGGAACCAAGCTGGGCTGCGGCGAAGGCGAGTGCGGCGCGTGCACGATCATCGTCGACGGACGCTCCTTGAACGCCTGCCTGCAGTTCGCGCTGGATTGCGACGGCCGCGAACTCACCACGATCGAAGGCCTGGCCGGCGACCCCAAGACGAAATCGCTGAGTGACGCCTTCGTCGAACACGGCGCGGTGCAATGCGGTTTCTGTACCCCGGGAATGATGGTGCAGGCCACGCATCTGCTGGCGACGCAGCCGCACCCCGACGCGGCAACCGTGCAGCGCGCCATCGAGGGCAACCTGTGCCGCTGCACCGGCTACCGCAAGATCGTCGAGGCGATCGTCGCCGCCGACGCCGAGCACGCTTCGGTGGGAGACAGGCCATGAACGAGACGCTCACCCGGACCGCATCCGCCGACACCTTGATCGGCAAGCGCATCACGAAGCTTGACGCGCCGGAAAAGGCGAGCGGCAAGACGCGCTACGTGCACGACATCCACTTGCCGGGGCAGCTGCATGCGGCGATCCTGCGCTCTTCACGAGTGCACGCGCGCATCCTGCGCATCGACACATCGAAGGCGCGCGCCCTGCCGGGCGTGCACTGCGTCATCACCGCCGCCGACGTTCCCGGGCAGCGGCCGATCGGCGTCGCCAAGGACCACCTGCCGCTGAAGCGCGACCGCGTGCGCAGCCTGCGCGACGAGATCGCCGCAGTCGCCGCCGACAGCGAGGCGATTGCGCTGACCGCGCTGCGCCTGATCGAGGTCGACTACGAAGACCTGCCCGTGATCGCCGATGCGCAGGCCGCACTCGCACCCAGCGCGCCGCTCGTGCATCCGCCGATTCCCGGCGCCGCGCCGGGCGCTCCGGTCGGGCTGGCGGGCCGCGCCGACAACATCGCGATGCGCTTCGACTACAGCCACGGCGACGTGGCGGCGGGTGAGGCCGAGTCCGCGGTCGTGATCGAAGACCACTTCGAATTGCACTACGTCACGCATTGCTGCATGGGAGTGTCGGGGGTGATCGCCGAGTTCGACGCCAAGGGCAACCTGCTGCTGTACTCGAACACGCAAGTGCCATTTCTGCACAAGCGCGAGTTCGCTGAAATCCTCGGTATGGATGCGGCGCGAATCCGCATCATCCAGCCTCCCATCGGCGGCGGTTTCGGCTCCAAGCTCGACATCTATCCCTTCGAGGTGATCTGCGTCTGGCTCGCGCGTTCCACCGGCCGACCGGTGAGGCTCGTGTTCAGCCGCGAGGAGGAGTTCCTCGCCTCGCCGACGCGCCAGCCGGTGCGATTGACGCTGCGCTCCGGCTGCAAGGCCGACGGCACGTTGACGTTTCGCAGCGTGCACACCTTGCACGACAACGGCGCGTACACGTCGTGGGGCTCGACGACGCCGTTCGTCATGATGCAGACCTTCTCTTCGCTGTACCGCGTGCCGCATTGCGACTATCACACTGTGGCGGTCTACTCGAACAACCCGTACGCGGGTTCGTTTCGCGGCTACGGCAATCTGCAGGCGACGTTCGCCGTCGAGGCGCACATGGACCAAATGGCCGAAGCGCTGCGCATGGACCCGCTCGATTTCCGCCTGAAGAACGCGCAGGCGCCGGGCGAAGTGAGCGGCCAGGGCATGGTGTTTCGCAGCTGCGGATTTCAGGACTGCCTGCGCACTGCGGCGCAGCGCAGCGATTTCCAGCGCAAGCAGCGCGAGTATGCAGCGCTGCGCACGGACCCGAGCCCGATAAAGATGGGCATCGGCATCGCCTCGATGCTGCACGTCGGCGGCGGCGCAAAAATCTACCCGTCTGACGGCTGCGGAACGATCCTCAAGCTCGACGACTTCGGCCACGTCACGCTGATCACCGGCGCCTCCGAGATCGGCCAGGGCTCGGAGACGGTGCTCGCGCAGCTCGTCTGCGAAGAGCTCGGCCTGCCGATGTCGGCGGTGACCGTCGTCAACAACGACACCGACATCACGCCCTGGGACGTGGGTGTGCACGCGAGCCGCACCACGTTCATTGCCGGCAACTCGGCGATCGGCGCGGCGCGCAAGGCCAAGGCGAAGATCTTCGCCGCTGCGGCGCCGCGCTTCGACTGCGCGCCCGAAGACTTGGGCCTGCGCGGCGGCCAGATCGTGCGCGCGGCAGGCGGTGAGGCGTTGATGGGGCTGGCGCGCTTCCTGCGCGGCCTGCACTTCAGCGACCGCGCCGAACTCGTGATGACGAGCTTCTACTACGAGCCTCCAAGCGTGCACCAGGACAAGAGCTTCAAGGGTGACGTCTCGGCTGCGTATGCCTGGGCCACGCAGGTTGTCGAGGTCGAAGTCGACACCGCCACCGGCGTCGTGCGCATGCTCAATGTGACTGCGGCGCACGATGTCGGTCGCGTGCTGAATCGCCTGGGAATCGAAGGCCAGATCGAGGGCGGCATCGTGATGGGCCAGGGCTACGCGCTCACCGAAAACTTGATCGTCGAGGGCGGGCGCATTCGCAACCCGAGTTTTCGCGATTACAAGCTGATCACCGCGCCCGAAATCCCCGAGATGGACATCCACTTCATCGAATCGATGGACGGCGAGGGCCCGCAGGGCGCGAAAGGCGTCGGCGAGGCGCCCGCCATCTGCATCGCCGCGGCGACGGCGAACGCGATCTACAACGCCACCGGCGTGCGCATCACGAGCCTGCCGTTCACGCCGGAGCGTGTGTACCGCGCCCTGCACGGCGTTTTGCCCGCGCCGCGACCCATCCCGCAGGTCGGCACGGGGTCGTTGCCGTGAAACCGCGCACCGTGCTGTCGATGGAGCAGGCGCTGTCGCTGCCGTACGCGACGCTGCGCTTCGCGCAACTCGGTTGGCGCGTCATTCGCATCGAAGCCACGCCCAGCGGCAAAGGACTTCCCGGCGACCCGAATCGCTATATCGGCAGCCGCTTGAAAGGCGGAGTGGGTGCCGGCATTGGCGCCGGGGCAGCCGCCGCCGTTGACGCCGCCACCGACGCGGCGACTGACGATCGACGCAGCTACTTCGTCGCGCCCAACGTCGGCAAGCAGGCCATCGCACTGAATCTGAAAGATGCGCGCGGCCAAGCCCTGCTCGCACACCTGATTCGTGCGCTGGACGTCGACGTGTTCTGCTGCAACACCGTGCCCTCGCGCTACGCGAGCCTGGGAATCGACGCGCCGACGCTGCATGCGGTCAAGCC
>JBEBHW010000157.1:0-7443 GCA_040081145.1 Burkholderiaceae bacterium | reverse complement strand
GCGCCGAAGCCACGCATTTGCTCACCTTCGACAAAGCGTTCGTCAAACGCGCGGCGAAGTTCAAAGTTCAACCCACGGTGGGCGTGCCGTAGAGCCATTTGCGGCGCACCGGCGTACGAAATTGGCGCTGACATCTCACCGCTCTCCCAGGCTTTCGCTCAAAGCCCGCTGCACTGGGCTGAGCAAATACTCGATGACACGGCGTTTGCCGGTCTTGATCTCGGCGGTGACATTCATTCCCGGGCTCAGCGTGATGCGCTTGCCGTCCACGGCGATGCTGGTTTGGGCCAGCGTCAATACCGCCGGGAAGATGGCGCCGCGCTTCTCGTCGTTCACCGCGTCGGCGGTCACGCTCTTCACTATTGCGGGCACGGTGCCGTAGCGCGTGAAGGGGAAGGTTTCGAGCTTGATCTCCGCGCTTTGGCCGGCGTTCACAAACCCGATGTCCTTGTTGTCGATCACCACTTCAGCTGTGACTTGGGCGTCCCTTGGGACGATCACCATCAGTACCTGCGCGGGCGTGACGACACCGCCTTCGGTGTGGACCGCCACTTGTTGCACCGTGCCTGAGGTGGGCGCCGTGAGAAGCGTCAGGCGGCTGCGCTGTTCGGCCTTGCTGCGCTCTTGCGTCAGTTGCTGACGCTTGAGATTCGCCTGGGCCTGCCGGTCGCTGAGGGTGCGCTGGGTTTCAGCGATGAAGCTGCTGCGGCTGTTCACCGATTCATTGAGTGCGGCTTGCGCTTCGGCGAGCCTTGCGCGTTGCGTGGCCAGGTCTCGCTCCTGCTCGATGCGCTCGCGCGTGCGGTCTTGGCCGGCGTGCCCGGCAACGAAGCCTTGTTCGGCCAGGCCCTTGATGTCGGCCTCGCGCTGTTGGGCGATCGGCAGGGTCGCCTCCAGCTTGGCAATCAGCTCTCGCACGGTGGCAATCTCCGCTTCGCGGCGCAGCTGTTCGGCGCGCAGGCGCGCGAGGCGCGCCGAGATGTCGAGCCATTCGGCGTGCAGTTGCGTCGCGGCAGACGGGGCGCCTGTTGGCTTGGGTGTCACGTCTGCTGACAACGCGGCGCTCAGCACCGGCGCCTTGCCGGTCTTGAGCGCGGCCATCAGCGCAATTGCACGCTCTTCATCGATGACGGCGGCGTTGAGCTGCTCCTGCACGTTTGTGCCGTCGGCCTGTGCGATCGTCGCGTCCAGTTCCACGAGCACTTGGCCCGCCTGCACGCTGTCGCCGTCTTTGACCAGCACACGCTTGACGACGCTCGCCTCGAGCGGCTGCAGCGTCTTGGTGCGTTCGCTCACCACAATGCGACCTGCAGCCACCGCAACGATGTCGACCTGGCCGATATACGCCCAGGCGATTGCGATCACGAACAACGCGCAGATCGCAATGGCGGTTCTGCGCGGTGTCGGATGTGCGGGCGTGTCTTGCAGACTCAATGCGGCGGGCAGGAAGGCGAGTTCGTCGGTCAGGCGCTTCGGGCCGGCGAGTTCGCGCCGCATGGCCCAGGCTGCACGGAAGACTGCGCCGTAGCGGGCCAGCAGACCGACGGCCGGGTGGTGGGGGGCAACGGATGTCATGCCCTCACCCCTGCCCTCTCCCGGGGGGAGAGGGAGTAACACCTGACTGCATTGACCACAGGTGTGCGTACAAGCCATTCGTCAGCTTGAGCAACTGCTCGTGCGCACCTTGCTCGACGATGCGCCCCTTGTCCATGACGATGATGCGGTTCGCGCCGCGCACTGAGCTCAGGCGGTGCGCGATGATGATGACGGTGCGGCCCTGGCAGATCGCCGCCATGTTGCGTTGCAGGATCGCCTCGCTCTCGTAGTCGAGCGCGCTCGTCGCTTCGTCCAGGATCAGGATTCTCGGGTGGGTGAACAACGCGCGCGCGATGGCGATACGCTGGCGCTGACCGCCGCTGAGCGTTGCGCCTTGTTCACCAACAATCGTGTCGTACCCCTCGGGAAGTTCGCTCACGAACTCATGCGCGCCGGCGAGTTGCGCCGCCTGCATCACGGCTTCGATCGGAGCGGCCGGGTCGGTGATCGCGATGTTCTCGCGCACACTGCGATTGAAGAGCCAGTTCTCCTGGAGGACGACGCCAAGCTGGCGGCGCAGTTGCGCCGCGTCGATCAGGCTGATGTCAACGCCGTCCACCAACACCCGGCCCTGCTCGGGCGAGTACAAGCGCTGCACCAGCTTCGTGAGCGTGCTCTTGCCCGAGCCCGACCGGCCGACGATGCCGATCACTTCGCCCGGCCGAATGTCCAGGCTCAAGCTGTGCAGCACAAGCGGCGCTTCGGGGCGGTAGCGGAAGTTCACCTGGTCGAACTGGATGCGGCCTCTGAGAGGCGGCAATTGCGCCGCCGTCGTCGGTGGGACTTCGGTTCGCGTGTTCAGGATGTCGCCGAGGCGCGCCATCGAGATGCCGGTTTGCTGGAAGTCGGTCCAGAGCTGGGCCATTCGCATGATCGGCTGCGCGACGCGCTGCGCGAACATGTTGAAAGCAACAAACTGGCCCACGCTCAATTGCTGGTCCATCACGAGCTTGGCGCCGTACCAGAGCGTGGCCGCGCTGACGAGTTTGCCGATCAGGTTGATGCCTTCATGGCCGTAGGTGGCCAGGGTCTGTGTCTTGAAACTCGCCGAGACGTAGGCGGCGAGTTGGTCGTCCCAGCGTTTGGCGATGGCCGGCTCCAGGGCGCTGGCCTTGACCGTCTGAACGCCGGTGACCGTCTCCACCAGCAACGCCTGGTTCTCTGCGCCGCGCCCGAACTTTTCGTTCAATCGCGCTCGCAGGATTGGCACGACAGCCAAGCTCAAGGTCACGTACAGCGGCAGGCTCACGAGCACGATGAGCGTAAGCGGCACGCTGTAGACGAACATCACGGCGATGAAGATCACGGAGAACATCACCTCGAGCACGAGGGTGAGCGAATTGCCGGTGAGGAAGCTGCGGATGTTCTCCAGCTCGCGCACGCGGGCGACAGAATCGCCGACTCTGCGCGCCTGGAAGTAAGCCAGGGGCAGTTGCAGCAGATGGCGAAACAGCCGCGCGCCAAGTTCCACGTCAATGCGGCTCGTCGTGTGGCTGAACACGTAGGTGCGCAGCATGCTGAGCAGGCTCTCGAAGAGCACGACGATGACGAGGCCTGCCACGAGCACGTCGAGCGTGGTCAGGCCGCGGTGCACCAGCACCTTGTCCATGACGACTTGAAAAAAGAGCGGGCTCACCAGACCGAAGAGCTGCAGGAACAGCGAGATCACGAGGACTTCGCCGAGCAGCTTGCGGTACTTGACCAGGCTCGGAATGAACCAGCTGAAGTCGAAGCGCGCGAGCTCGCCTGCGAGCGACGCGCGGCTGGTGATGAGGATGAGCTTGCCGGTCCAGGCGGCTTTGAATGCCTCGAGTGGCTGGATGGCAGGGCGGCCACCCTGGATTGCGCCTGTTGGATCCTGGAACAGCACACGCTGGCCGTCGCACTGGGCGAGCACGACGGTGCGCACATCGCCGTGCTCGTCACGAATCAATGCCAGCGCGGGCAGCGGCGTCAGCGCCAGACGCTCGGGGCTGCTGCGCGTGAGCGTCGCCTTCAGCCCGAGGTGCTTGGCCGCGAGCAGGAAATCCTGGCTGTTCGGCGAGTGATTCGGCGCCCAGCCCAGCGCATGGCACAGCTGAGCCGGATCAGCGGCAACATGGTGCAGGCGTGCCACCAGGCACAACGCAGCAAGCGGCGAAGCGGCCCGGGCGCGCCCCGTCGCGCCAACAATACCGTGCTCTTCCGGGAACGACGAGTTGTTGAAAAATGACGCAGGCGGCGGCACTGCGGCGCGTGCCGATGCAAAGGGTGCCGCGTCGGCACCCGTTTGGGTTGGGCGCTGCACTCCGTGCAATCACTCCTCCGCGTCGCTCGGAACCGATCCCAGGTGCGACGCAACTGTATCTGCGAAAGTCAGTTCCAGACGCATAGTTGGCCTACGACGAGGCCCCGCACTTACCCTCGGGGACGCAGCCCAATACAGGCCAGCCAAAGCCTGTATTGATTTGACTTTCGGCCCACCTCACGAGGGGCCCGCGCGGCGACTACCGACTCCGCTGCACAGAGAATTAGGCCGCGTCGCAGCCTACGGTTCAGTTGCCGCCGACGCCACGGAAGCGCCCTCGATCCCGTGCCGTGCGAGCGCGTTGGCTACAAAGCCCGTCGCCTTCATCTCTTCGACGAACCGATTCAAGTACCGCCGCCCACCGTCGCGTCCGATCGGCGTCGCCATCGCCTGATTGATCACCATGAAGCGGCCGGGCAGCAGGCGCACGCCTGGCACGCGCTTCGCGTCTGCCTCGAGCTGCTGCTTGACGCCCGCGGCGACGTCGAGTTGCTGAGCGACGAACAGGTCGGTCACCGCAGGCGACGTGGGCGCGTAGACCATGCGCGCCTGCTTCAGCTGGCGGCCGAGGAACAGGTCATACGCGCTGCCCCTGCCCACCGCAATGCGCACGCCTTCGCGGTCCACGTCTTCATTGCGCTGCATCGGCGAATCGGCGCGAACCAGGTAGGCGCCTTCGATGATCACATAGGGCGAGGTCTGCAGCATGTCTTGCCCGCGCGCTGGGTCGATTGCGACAAAGGCGACGTCCCACGCGCCGCTGCGCGCCGCCTCGACCACCTTGCCGGCCGCCTCGAACGTCACCAGGTCCAGACCCACGCCCAGGCGCGCCGCGAGCTCACGTGACAAGTCGACCGACACGCCGCGCGGCTGGCCGGTGGCGGGGTCTTTTGTCGCCAGGATCGGGTTGCCGAAGTTGATCGCCGCGCGCAGCTTGCCGGTGGGGGCGAGCTCGGCGCGCGCCGCGCCGGACGGGGCCAGGGCCGTCGTGGCGCAGGCCGCGCACAGCCCGGCGACGATGACCAGCGCTGCAGCGAAGCAAGCACGCGGGCGCTGCGCGGCGGCGGTGGATTCCGGCTTTCGCCGCGATGGCGCGTGGTTCATGTGCAATCCCTCTTCAACATCGGCGACGTTACGCGACCCATCCGCCGCACACCGGAAACACCTGGCCGACAAAACACGCGGCCGCGTCGCTCGACAAGTAGGCGGCAAACAGCGCGTCTTCATCGCCCGAGACGAGCCGCCCGAGTGGCACTTCGCGCTTGAGCCGCTCCTGGAACGCGGGATTCGCCTGCACCTCGGGGCCGAAGTACATCGGGTTGTCGACGAAATTCTGCGCGATCGCATTCAGCTGGATGTTGTCGCGCGCGATCTCCAGCCCCGCCGCACGCACCCACGCGAGCTGCGCGCCGCGAGCTGCGCAATAGGTCGACGTGCGCTTCATGCCGCGCAGCCCGGCGGCGCTGCCCATCACGACAATCCGGCCGTGCCCTCGCGCACGCATCTGCGGCAACACGGCGCGCAGCAGGCGTGGCAGCGGGTCGACGAGGTGGGCGAAGGTGGTGCGCCATTCAGCGTCGTCGACGTCGGCGACGGCAGAGGTCGGCGCGGGCAAGGCGGGTTGCGCGATCAGCACGTCGATATCGCCGGCCTCAACCACGACGCGCCGCGCCATGCCCGCGTCATCGCCCAGGGGGCGTGGGTCGGCAATCACGATCGCGCCGAGTTCGCTGAAGACGCGCTGTAACGCCGGGCCCATGAAGTCATTGCACTGGGTGAGCAGAATCCGCCGGCCTTGGAGGTCGATCAGTTTCATCGGGAAGCCTCTTTCTTGTCGATCACACGCGGGTGTGCAGAGCGAGTATCGTCGTCCTCCATTGTGCAATCGGGAGGCGCCCATGGCGATGCGCGTGGTGAGGCTGGGCAGCCCCAGGGCTGAAGGCGAGGGGTTGCGAATCGGCACGGTGCGGCGCCCGCCGCGCGGCGTGCCCAAGACCGAGTTCGCCAAGCGTGACTGGTACGACGTGTGGTTCCCGAACCTCGCGCCGAGCCTGGAAACGATGAAACTCGCCCAGGCGGCAACCACGCCGGCTCAATGGGCCGCGTTCAAGAAGAAGTACCGTGCGGAGATGGCTGAGCCGAACAACGCGCACGCGCTCGAATTGCTCGCTACGCTGTCGCGGCAGACGAACTTCTCGGTCGGGTGCGAATGCGAACAGGAAGAGCATTGCCACCGCTCGGTGTTGCGCGCACTTCTCGAAGAAAACGGCGCGAGGTTCGCGTAGGGGCGGGTCGCGCGCGAGCCGGCCCCACCGAGGCGATTTGCGGCGTGCGATGCCCGAGGCCGCTGCACACCTGGAGTGCTGCCCCTAGAGAAATCGGCGTGTTCTGGGTATCGCTCTCTACAACTGTCTGCCCATACTCGCAGGCTTCCGATGAAGCTTCATTGCCACCTCCCCAAGGACAGACACACCATGATGACCCCTTCGACCCTGAGCCGCGTCACACTGCAAACCCTTGAGAACTATCGCACTGCTGCGACCCACGCTGTCGTCGCCTATCGCCTGGGAGGCAAGCGCCTGGTCGGGCTGGTCAACGGCACACTGGAGAACACGGTCTACCCGCGCACCGCGAAGATCGCACCGCGCGCCACCAAGCGCTTGAACCAGGTTCGCGGCAAAGTCAGCGAGGCCATCGTCAATGGCGTCGACCAGGTCGCACAGCGCAGCGAGCTGGCGATCGAGTTCGGTTCGGCAGCCGCCGCTGCACAAGTCTCCAAGCTTGCGGGTTTGGCAACCGGCATGCACAACCCGCGCGTTGCCAACAGCCTGCAAACCGCCGCGCGCCTGAGCCTGCCTGCGGCCAAGGTCGCGCTGGCGGTATCAAGCCGAATCGCCCAAGGCGCGAACGCATTGGCCGATGCCGCGGGCGCTCGCCCGGTGCGCGGCATGGCGCGCAAAGTCGCCGTGCAGGCCAAGCGCCGCGCAGCGCCTGTCGCACGCAAGGCGCAAGCGTCGCTGAAGACCGGCGCGAAGCGCGCGGCCAAGTTCGCCAAGCGCGCAGCCGCTTGACGCTTCACCGCAATTGCTCCTGAATGGGGGTTCGGCGCAAGCCGAGCCCCTTTCTGTTTTGCGCAACCGCAGAATCACGCCATGCAACTCCCCGGCTTCCTGACGCGGCACGCGTTCACACCCGCGCTGCGCCTGGCGCGCGACCACCTCGCGGCGAACCCTGACTACCGCGAAATTCGCAAGTGGGTCGCTCGCATCGACCAGGCGTACCCGAAGCAGCCGGACGGTGCGCAAATTCGCGACGTCGACGTCGACGGAGTCAAGGCGACGTGGATCGACCCGACGGGCGCGCGCAAGAACCGCGCGATCCTCTACTTGCACGGCGGCGCGTTCATCATCGAGACGCCGCGCATCCACGCCGGCCTGGCCGCGCGAATCGGCACGCAGGCACAGGCGCGCGCGCTGATGCCGAGTTATCGCCTCGCCCCCGAGTTTCCCTGCCCGGCTGCGCTCGACGACTGCATGGCGGCGTACCGCTTCTTGCTGAAC
>JBEBHW010000842.1:0-1572 GCA_040081145.1 Burkholderiaceae bacterium | reverse complement strand
CGAATTGCCCGAATCGGGCCGTACGCGCTCTCCACGTTTTGCAGGCGCAACACAGGCGCGGTGTCGGCCTGCGTGACGGTCGTCATGGGTGTCGCGACGCCACTTGCGTTCATGCGGCCTGCCTGCGCAGCGACGCCAAGTCGCCGCCCGCGCCCAGATACGCCTCCACGACGCCGGGATGCGCCTGCACTTCCCGCGGCGTTCCCAGCGCCAGCACTTCGCCCTGGTTCATCGCGAGCACGCGGTCCGAGACGCGCGAAACGAGTGTCATGTCGTGCTCGACCATCAGCACGGTGATGCCCAGTTCATGGCGGATGTCCTGGATCCAGAACGCCATGTCGTCGGTCTCTTCGACGTTGAGCCCCGACGACGGCTCGTCGAGCAGCAACAATTTCGGCTCGGTGCAGAGCGCGCGTGCGAGTTCGACGACTTTGCGAACACCGTAAGGCAGGCCAGCGACGAGCGAATCGCGGTGGTGTTGCAGATCGAGCAACTCAATCACCTGCTCCACCTTGGCGCGAGCAGCGATTTCGCCGCGCCGCGCCCTGGCGGTGAAGAACAAATCACTGATCAGCCCCGTCGCGCGGTGCGTATGCCGGCCGATTAGCAAGTTTTGCAGCACCGTCGCGTGTTCGAACAGTTCGATGTTCTGGAACGTGCGCGCGATGCCCAGCTGGGCGATCGCGTGCGGCGCGACTTCGGCCAGCGCCTTGCCTTCGAAATGAATGGACCCCGCCGTCGGGACGTAAATCCGACTGATCAGGTTGAACACCGTCGTCTTTCCCGCTCCGTTGGGCCCGATCAAGGTGAACACCTCGCCGCGCCGAACGTCGAAACTCACGTCGTTCACGGCGAGCACGCCGCCGAAGCGCACCGTCAGATTCTTCGCCGAAAGCATCAACTCGCCGCTCATCGCAGTCGTTCCGATTTCTGAAAACTCTTCTGCCGCCTGAACATTCCTTTGCGGTAGAAGGGAAACACCTGGAACCACGTTCGCACCTTGAGCCAGCGGCCGTAAATCCCCATCGGCTCGAACAGCACAAAAGAAATCAGCACAGCGCCATAAACGACCGCCTGCAAGCCCGGCGCTTGGCCCACCGCAGCGGGCAGGAAATCCTTGCCCAGCGCGATCGCCTGCGGCATCGTGATGAGAAAAATCGCGCCGAGGAAGGCGCCGTGCACCGAGCCCAGGCCGCCGATCACGACCATCAACAACAAGTCGATCGACTGCACGATGTTGAACTGGTCGGGCGAGATGAACTGCAGCTTGTGCGCATAGAGCGCTCCGCCCACGCCCGCAAGCGCGGCAGACAGCGCAAACGACATCGTCTTGTAGCGCGCCAAATGAATGCCCATGCTTTGCGCCGAGATTTCTGAATCGCGGATCGCGACGAACGCGCGGCCTGTCGGCGAACGCAACAGGTTCAGCACGCCGAACGTTGCGAGCACGGTGGTCACGAGGCACAGTCCGTAGAACGACTCGGCCGAGTCGAGCTTCCAGCCCAGCAACTCCGGCGCCTTGAGGTGGATGCCGGCGTTGCCGCCCGTCACCGACTCCCAGCGCGCGAACAC
>JBEBHW010000156.1:0-7468 GCA_040081145.1 Burkholderiaceae bacterium | reverse complement strand
GAGTCGCGCTACAACACGGGCGCGCTGTCTCCGCGCGGCGCGGTGGGCCTGATGCAGCTGATGCCCGAGACGGCGCTGCGATTCGGCGCGCCCGATCCCTACAACCCACGCGACAACGTGCTCGCCGGCGCCAACTACCTCAAGTTCTTGTTGAAGCTTTTCGGCAATGACATGGAACTCGCGATCGCCGCATACAACGCCGGCCACGGTGCCGTGATGCGCGCGGGAAATCGCATTCCCGAATACCCGGAGACGATGGCCTACGTGCCCAAGGTGCTCGCCTACATGCGTTGCGCAAACAGCGCAGTCTGCAAGCCCACCTGAAACACCGCGCAGCGGCGCGTCGGGACAAGCCCGCCGCAGCGCGCGCAGCGGCGGGTTCGCGCAGGATTACTTGCGCGTGTAAGTGATCTTCTTCGAGCCGCCTTCGCAGCTGCCGACCACCTTGGCGTCGCCGACCTTGTCGTTGTCGACGATGTCGAGGCTGTAGTTGGTGACCTTGTTGGCGTCGATCTTCGCTGCGATTTCGCTTTTCAGCTCTTCGCAAGGTTTGACTTGGGCCAGCGACACGCCGCAAGCGGCAGACAAGACGCACATCAGGGCTAAGTTCTTCATGGGTTCTCCCAAGCGGGTCAAAGGGCACGCGCGACCGGCAGTGCGGGCGTCGCGGGGCGCCATTCTGGACCGGCAACCCGGACCCGCGCGACCGTGTCCCCAGCCGTTCGTGACCTGTTGCACGCTCCGCAGAATCGGTGGCTTAGCCTGCTGATCGCGCGAAGTCCCGCGGTGTGACCGGTTGTCTCAGGCGGCGCAAGCCGGCCGCGCCAGCGCCGCTTGGCAAAGCCGCAGTGGCGCCTCGCGCTGCCGCAGCTCGGCGACGCCCGACTCGAGTTGTTGACGTGGACACAGACGTTACCGGGCCTGGGTGTGCGCAAGGGGTGGTGTCAAGTACGGTCGAGGTTCCTTGCCTTGCACGACTGCGGCGGCGCTTGCGCGGCGCGCGTCCGATCGGAGCCCCTCATGAAAATGAAACATGCGTTTGCGATGCTCGCCGCCCTGGGCGTGTCGGCGTGCGGCGGTGGGTCCGACGCGCCGACGAATGCGCCGCAAACCCAGTCGCCTCCACCCGGCCCCGGGACTGCGCCTGCGCCACCTCCGGCGCCCGCGCCGGCCCCGGCGCCTGGGCCTCGCGGCTATTCGATCGCCAGCGTCGAGCTGGGTCAGGCGCTTCTGTTCCCGAGCCGGGATGCGGGGCTTGTGCTCGTCGCGAACCGCACGGTGCTCGCCAAGTTCAACGTCACCAGCAGCATCGATCCGTCGATCAAGCCCACAGGCACGGTGCGCGTCGAAAACGCCGCCGGGCTGTTGCTGCAGGAGTTGCCGCTGGATGCGCCAGCCGGCGCATTGCCGTCAAGTGCGCCGCTGCGGCCCAGTTTTGCCGACAGTTATTCAGTGACGATCCCGGCCGCACTCGTGCAGCCCGGCATGCGCCTGACGCCGCGCCTCACGCCGGCGGCGCAAAACGAGACCACGCTGGCCCCGCGCGTGGGCGGTGGCGTGACGGTGCGCCTGGTGGCGATTCCGATACAGATCGGTTCGACCCTCGGCCAGATCGTCGATCGTCCCGACGCCTACCTCACGGCGCGCATGCCCGTCACCGGAGTGACTCGCGAAGACCACGCACCGTTCGTGTCGCGCGCCGTGACGCAGCTGCCGACGACGGCAGCGCAATGGAACACTGCGTTCTCGCTCATCCTCAACGAAATCGACGATCTTCACCTTCTGGAAAACGCCGCGTCACGGACCTACTACTACGGTTTCGTTCCCAAGCGCACGTTCGGCCTGGCCGGAATCGGCTACCGCCCCGGCAACGCGGCGATCGGCTTCGACATGCCGAGCCAGCCGCTCGTCGTCAAGGAGACGATGGCTCACGAAGTCGGCCACAACCTGAGCCTGGCACACGCCCCATGCGGCGGGCCGGCGGGCGTCGATCCGCAGTACCCGTACGCGAACGCCCTGCGTGGCGCCGGGAATCGTTTCATCTGGGGTTATGACGCCGAAGTGCGCCGCTTCATCGACCCGACACCCACCGATGCGCACGACCTGATGAGCTATTGCAGCGGCGATTGGTTGTCCGACTACAACTACCGCAAGATCCAGGGTTACCTGACGCCTGCCGATCGGGCGCTGAGCGCAAGCGATCCCCAGGCCAGCCTGGACGTCGCCCAGGAACTGGTCATGGTCAGCGGCCAGATCAATGGCGGCGTGCCAGTGCTGCAGCCGCTCAAGCCGCTGCACGGCAACCCGCGCTGGCCCGACCCGAGCGGGCCGTACCTGCTGCGCATCACGACCCAGCAGGGCAGCGTCATCGACTACCGGTTCGACGTCAGGGAAATCGATCACGCGCCTGAGCAGCAGCGCTTCGGCTTCACGATCCCGCACCCCGGCGCCATCACGAAACTCGAAGTCCTGCTGGGTGCCCAGGTGCTGACGGCCAAGGAGTTGCGCAAGCGCGCCCTCTCCGCCACCGGCGCACCCCCCGGCGTGGCACTGCAGATGAACGAACAGGCGGGTCTGCTGCAAGTCACCTGGGACGCAGCGCGCTACCCCTATTTGGCGGTCACGCACCTCGGAGCGAAGCGCACCGTGCTCGCCCTCGAACTCGAAGGCGGCAGCACGAGCCTACCGCTGGCGGCGTTGCCGCCAGGAGGGCAATTCGAATTTGGCTTGTCGGACGGATTGAACAGTGAACGCATCGTGCGCGATCGCTGACACGAGGCCTGAGTAGCCAGATCCGGCTTCGCCGGGCTACTCAGTCCCCTTGTGGCCGAGCCCGCACCGAGCGCTGGTCATCGCGCTTGCAAGTGCAATGGCGGGACCGGCCCTGCGGGCTCTCAGAAATAGCGCAGCACGAGGTAGGCAATCGCGGCAATGCACAGCAGGATGGCCGGCAGGGCCAGCCACGTCACGGTGCGCTGGCGTCGCAACGCGAGCTTTTGCAAAGCCACCGATTCGGCGACGCTGTCGCGCGACTTCTGTACCTGTTCTTCGGCACGCGCGTGCTGCGCCGCCATCAGCGCCAACATCTCGCGCTGGCCATCGCGAATCTCGCGCAGCGTGTCGAGAATTGCGCGATCGTCGGGTGAGTCCATGGTTCTGATCAGATGCAGCGCCCACCGTCCACTTCCATGGCCACGCCGGTGATCATGCTCGCTTCGTCGGAGCACAGATAACACGCGGCGTTGCCCAGATCTTCGGGAGTGGAAAAGCGCCCGAGCGGAATCGTCGCGAGAAATTTGGCGCGCATTTGCGGCGTGTCTTCGCCCATGAAGGTCTTCAGCAGCGGCGTCTCGCCAGCCACCGGATTGAGCGCGACGACGCGGATGCCAAAGGGCGCGAGCTCCACGGCGCTGGAACGCGTTGCGGTGATGACCCAGCCCTTGCTCGCGTTGTACCAGGTCAGGCGCGGCCGCGGGCTCACGCCGGCGGTGCTCGCGATGTTCAGGATCACGCCCGACTTCTGCGCCTTGAAGCGCGGCACGACTTCGCGCATCGCCAGGTAAATCGCCTTCATGTTGACGGCAAAAATGCGATCGAACTGGTCTTCGGACAAATCTTCCATCGGTTGCGGCACGTGCCCGATGCCGGCGTTGTTGACGAGGATGTGCAAGCCACCGAAGTGCTGCAGGGCAGCGTCCATCATGGTCTTCACGTCGGCGGAGTTGGCGACGTCGACGCGAACGCTGCGCGCACTGGCGCCGAGCAACTTCGCGACGCGCTCGCCCCCGGCGGCGTCGCGGTCGGCGATCAGCACCTTCGCTCCTTCTCGAACGAATTTCGCGGCGATCCCTTCGCCGAAACCCGAACCCCCGCCGGTGACAATCGCCACCTTGCCCGCCAGTCTCATGGTCACAGTCTCCGTGTCAGCCGTGATAGATCGCCACCGTCTTCAGCACCGAAAAGCCGTACAGCGCCTCGAAGCCTTTCTCGCGGCCGTGCCCCGAGTGCTTCACGCCGCCAAACGGCAACTCGACGCCGCCGCCCGCGCCATAGTTGTTGATGAAGACTTGGCCGCACTTGAGCGCACGTGCCATGCGCATCTGGCGCGCGCCGTCGCGCGTCCACACGCCCGCCACCAGGCCGTAGGCCGTGCCGTTGGCGATTTGCAGCGCCTGCGCCTCGCCGTCGAAGGCGATGAGCACCTGCACCGGGCCGAACACTTCTTCCTGGGCGAGCACGTGCGTGGGTGCGACCTCGTCGATCAGCGTCGGCAGCACATAGTGGCCGCCGCGCGGGGCGTCCAGCGCCAACGAACCCTGGGCGACGATGCGCGGCCCGCCGTTGCGCGTCAGGCCGAGAAAACGTTCGACAACCTCTTTCTGGCGTTGCGAGATCAGCGGCCCCACGTCCAGGTCGGCCAGCGCCGGCCCGACGCGCAAACTGCGGTAGCGCGCTGCCATGCGCTCGCGCACTTCGTCAAACAGCGCGCGCTCGACGAGGATGCGCGACGCCGCCGAGCACGTCTGACCGGCGTTCTGGATTCCGGCGTTCACGAGATAGGGCAGGGCCGCGTCCAGATCCGCGTCGGCGAACACGATTTGCGGGCTCTTGCCGCCCAGCTCGAGCGTCACCGGAATCACGTTCTTTGCGGCGGCTGTCTGGATCAAGCGGCCGGTGGCCACCGAACCAGTGAACGAGAGGTGCTGCACACCCGGGTGCGACGCGAGCGCCGCGCCGGCTTCTTCGCCCAGGCCGGTGACGACGTTGATGGCGCCGGCGGGAAACCCGACCTGCTGCGCAATGCGCGCAAAGGCGAGTGCCGTCAGGCACGCCTCTTCGGCGGGTTTGAGCACGCACGCGTTGCCCATCGCCAGCGCCGCGCCAACGCTGCGGCCGATGATTTGCATCGGGTAGTTCCACGGCACGATGTGCCCGGTCACGCCGTGCGGCTCGCGCAGCGTGAGCGCCGTGTAGCCTTGGGCGAAGGGCAAGGTCTGGCCGTGCACCTTGTCGGCCGCGCCGCCGTAGAACTCGAGGTAGCGCGCCAGCGCCATCACGTCGGCACGCGCCTGCTGCAGCGGCTTGCCCACGTCGAGCGCCTCCAGGCGAGCCAGCATGTCGACCTGCTCCTGCACCGCGCGCGAGAACGCGCCGAGCAAGCGGCCGCGCTGCGCGTGGCTGGTGCGGCCCCATTCGCCGTCCAGTGCCGCCTGCGCAGCGCCGACGGCGGCGTCGACATCGGCGCCGCCGCCGCGCGCGATGCTGCAGAGCACGCTACCGTCCGAGGGGTTTTCCAGCGGCAAGGTGGCTCCCCGCTCGGCCCGGCGCCACTGGCCGGCGACGAACAGCTCAGTTGGGTCGAAAGGAAAATCGGTCGTCATGCGAGTCTCATCGTTTGCCCGAGGTCAGCTTCGGCTCCGGCCGGCTTTGAGCCATCATAGGCGAACGATTGGCGCGCCGCGTTGCGCATTGTTTCGTTCTCCCGTGCCCATTTTTTTTGGCGCCGCAGCGCGCCCGTGAGGTCCCCATCGGCTACTTCCTGAGCAAACGGCTGGCCAGCTTCGTCGCCACGCTCGCCGCAGCGTCGCTGGTGATTTTTCTGGTGCTCGACATCCTGCCCGGCAACGCCGCCGAAGTGATGCTCGGCGAATCGGCCACGCCCGAAGCGGTGCGCGCGCTGTCCGCCAAACTCGGGCTGGACCGGCCGGCGCCACTGCGCTACGCAAGCTGGCTGCAAGGCCTGCTGAGCGGGGACCTCGGCGTCAGCGTCGCCTACGACACGCCGATCGGCGAGCTCATCGTGCAGCGCCTTGCCGTGACTGTGCCGCTGGCCGTGCTGGCGATGGCGCTGACGACGCTGCTCGCGCTCGCCGCGGGCGTGTACGCTGCGTCGCAGCACAACCGACCGGGCGACGTGAGCGTGATGGTCGCGAGCCAGCTCGGAATCGCGATCCCGAATTTCTGGTTCGCGATTTTGCTGATCCTCGTGTTCGCGGTGAACCTCGGCTGGTTCTCGGCGGGCGGCTTTGCCGGCTGGACCGAGGACGACGGTGGCGGCTTGTGGCCGGGCTTGCACTCGCTGGTCTTGCCGGCGATTGCGCTGGCCCTCGTGCAGGCGGCGATCCTGGCGCGCATCACGCGCTCGGCGGTGCTCGACGTGCTGCGCGAAGACTTCGTGCGCACCGCACGCGCCAAAGGCCTGTCGCAGCGCGCCGTGCTGTGGCGCCACGTGCTGCGCAACGCCGCGGTGCCGGTGCTCACCGTGATGGGCCTGCAGTTCGCGAATTTGCTGACCGGCACGATCGTCATAGAAAACGTCTTTGCCCTGCCGGGCCTGGGGCGGCTCGTCTTCCAGGCGATCGCGAACCGCGACCTGGGGGTCGTACAGAACATCGTAATGCTGCTCGCTGCGCTGGTGATTGCGATCAACTTCGGCGTCGACGTGCTGGTGGCGCTGATCGACCCGCGCCTGAAGCTTGCCGGGGCCGCGACGTGATCCGCGCGCCTGGCGCCTGGGCCCGCATGCGGCGCCATCGCAGCTTCATGCTGGGCGGCGCCTTGGTGGCCCTGCTCGTCGCGAGCGCCGCGTTGTCCTATGTCTGGACGCCCTACCCGGCGCGCGACATCGACATTCCGAACAAGCTGCTGGCTCCCGGTGCGGCGCACTGGCTGGGCACCGACAGCCTGGGGCGCGACGTCGTCTCGCTGTTGCTCGTCGGCGCGCGCGCGTCGATCGCGGTGGGCGTGATCGCGGTGGGCATCGGCATCGCCTTCGGCGTCGCGCTCGGGCTGCTCGCCGCGGCGCGGCGCGGCTGGCTCGAAGAAGTGGTGATGCGCTTCGCGGACTTCACCTTCGCATTTCCGGCGCTGCTCACCGCGATCATGCTCACGGCGATTTACGGTCCCGGGCTGCTCACGTCGATCGTCGCGATCGGCATTTTCAACATCCCGGTGTTTGCGCGCATCACGCGCGCCGCGGCGAACAGCGTCTGGTCGCGCGAGTTCGTGCTTGCGGCGCGCGCCTGCGGCAAGGGGTCCTTGCGCATCACCTTCGAACACGTGCTGCCCAACATCGCGTCGCTGCTCATCGTGCAGGCGACGATTCAGTTCGCGATCGCCATCCTCGCCGAGGCAGCGCTGAGCTACCTGGGCCTGGGCACCCAGCCGCCGACGCCGAGCTGGGGGCGCATGCTCAACGAAGCGCAAACGCTTCTCTTTCAGGCGCCGCAACTGGCGATGTGGCCGGGGCTGGCGATCGCTTTGAGCGTGCTCGGCCTGAATCTGATGGGCGACGGACTGCGCGACCTGCTCGATCCGCGCCTGGCGCGGCAACGCTGATGACGAATCCGTTGTTGGAGGTGCGCGACCTACGCGTCGGCCTGGACACGGCGCGCGGCCCGGCCGACGCTTTGCGCGGTGTCTCGTTTTGCCTGCAGCGCGGCGAAACGCTGGGGCTGATCGGCGAGAG
>JBEBHW010000155.1:0-7471 GCA_040081145.1 Burkholderiaceae bacterium | reverse complement strand
TCGCCCACGCGCTGCTCGATTGAATGCGATTCAGCGCTTGGCAGCGTCGGGGCTTTGCACGGGGCGCAGCGGGGTCGGGCGCGAATCGAGCTCGTCGTGCCAGGTGGGCTGCGGGTCGGCATCCGGGTCCGACGCCGCGGCGCCGGGAAGCGACTCGACCGCCAGCGGCATCGAGCCTGATTGCGGGGCGGTGCTGCGCGCCTCGACATCGGGTGTCGAAGGCGCCGGCAAGATCGCCTCCCGCGCGGCGTTCGGCGAGGGCAGAGCGCCTTCCACCCAGACCAGCATGCGAATCCCGACCGACTTCAGCGTTTGTGCGACGCGCTCGCGGCGCGCCGCGGCACGCTCGCTGGGCAGGCCGCCCGCCGCCTGGACCATGACCACGGCAATCACCTGCGACGCCATGTCGCACACGACGAGGTCCGCGCACTGATTGCCGACCCGGCGCAGCCATTCGGCGTACGAATGTCGCGTGGGCACCTTGAGGAAGCGCGCCAAGGGCACTTGCGCGAGCACCATGTAGTCGGGAAACGCGCGCAGCAGCGTGCTGTAAGCCAGCCGCTCGTGCGTCGTCAAGATGCGTGTCGCCTGCGCAGGCCACGCGGCCAGCGTATCGAGTCCGCTGACGTCGGCGACATCCGATTCGGCGGTCGCGCGTCGCTCGCGGTACCACATTCCCAACAAGGCGAGCGCGACGCCGCCGACGATCAATACAGGGGCCGCCAGGTACGGGCTCATGGACATGTCTCCTACCCAAAATGTGTCGGCGAGCGCCACAAACCCACGGCGCCGTACCGTTCAGCGATGGGATTGCTCAGCCGCCAAAACCCTTCATCGCTCCCAGCCGCTTGACCATTTTCATCATGCCGCCGCCCTTCATTTTTTTCATCATCTCTTGCATCTGGTCAAACTGCTTGAGCATTCGGTTCACGTCTTGAACCTGCACGCCAGCGCCCGCAGCAATGCGGCGCTTGCGCGAGGCCTTGATGAGCTCGGGTTTGCGCCTCTCGAGCTGCGTCATCGCGCAAATGATTCCCTCCATGCGGCGCACGTCGCGTTCGGCCCGGTCCATCTGCGCCTGCCCCAGCCCGCCGGCCTGCCCTGTCAACTGCGTCGGCAATTTGTCCACCAGACCGGACAGGCCGCCCATCTTCTTCATCTGCGAAATTTGCGCCAGGAAGTCCGTCATGTCGAAAGCCGTGCCACTGCGCATCCGGTCGGCGAGCTTGCGCGCCGCATCGAGATCGACGCCTTTCTGCACCTCTTCGACCAGCGCGACGATGTCGCCCATGCCGAGCACGCGACCGGCATGGCGCTGCGCGTCGAAAATCTCCAGCCCGTCGATCTTTTCGCTCGTGCCGGCGAACTTGATCGGCACGCCGGTCACCTGACGCACCGACAGCGCAGCGCCGCCGCGCGCGTCGCCGTCCAGCTTCGTCAGGACGATTCCGGTCAGCGGCAGATGTGCCGCGAAGGCTTTCGCGGTATTGACGGCGTCCTGCCCCTGCATGGCGTCGACGACAAACAGCGTCTCGATGGGTGCGAGTGCCGAGTGCAATGCACCGATCTCCGCCATCAGCGCAGCGTCGACGCCCAGGCGCCCGGCGGTATCGACGAGCAGCACATCGAAGTAGTGGCGCCGCGCATGATCAAGCGCCGCCAGCGCGATGTCGACCGGCTTGTCCGCAGCCGTTGACGCGAACCATTGCGCGCCGGCCTGCGCTGTGACGGTGGCGAGTTGTTCGATGGCGGCGGGTCGGTACACGTCAGTCGAAACGGTCAGCACTTTTTTCTTGCGCCGCTCGATCAGGTGGCGCGCGAGCTTGGCCGTCGTCGTGGTCTTGCCCACCCCCTGCAGCCCCGCCAACAGAATCACTGCAGGCGGCTGGGTCGACAGGTTCAGGTCGGCCACGCCCTCGCCCATCGTCGCCGCGAGCTCGCGACTGACGATTCCCACCAGGGCCTGCCCGGGCGTGAGCGAACCCACCACCTCGGCGCCGAGCGCGCGCTCTTTGACGCGCGCGGTGAATTCGCGAACCACCGGCAGCGCCACATCGGCCTCGAGCAGGGCCACGCGAACGTCGCGCAGCATGTCCTGCACATTGCTCTCGGTGATACGAGCCTGCCCGCGGACGGTCTTGACGAGCTGGCTCAGCCGTTCGGTCAGGATAGAGGCCATGGGTGCGGCGCGGGGTGCGCCCGGCGGGCGCGAAAGTACACTGTGCGGATGATTCTATCGTTCGGGTCTGAACTCGCGACCACGAGCGCCTCGGTCATCGCATTGGCCGCGTTCAGCAGCGTCGCGTTGATCGGTTACGCGGCGTGCGCCGCGTTGCGCCACGATGAGGCGGCCTTCGCGCAACGCATCGCGCTGTTGATCGGTTGGCTCGCGCATGGTGCGGCGATCGTCGTCGACTCGACCGGCTTGCTCAGTCCGAGCACGGGTGCGCGCTTCGGTTTTGCAACCGCGCTCTCGGCCACGCTATGGCTCGTCGTCGTCGTCTACGGAATCGAAAGCCGGTTCGTGCCACTGCGCGGGGTTCGCGGAACCCTGGCTTTGCTCGGCATGGCTGCGGTCGCACTGGCCTGGATCTTCCCAGCCGAAATTCGCTCGACATTGATGTCGGTCTGGGCGCCTTTGCACTGGGTGCTGGGCATTGCGTCGTACGGCCTGTTCGGTGCTGCCGTGCTGCATGCGAGCATGCTGAGCTCCGCGGAGCGACAGCTGCGCGGCAAGGGCATGCACCCGAACGCGCCGGGAATTCCGTTGTTGAGCCTGGAGCGCCTCACGTTTCGTTTCGTCGCCGCGGGTTTTGGCGTTCTATCGGCGGCGCTGTTGTTGGGATTCTGGTTCGCAAGTCCTTGGCGCTGGGATCACAAGACCGTGTTCTCGATGCTCGGTTGGCTCGTCTTCGCGGCACTTCTTGCCGGGCGCCACATCTTCGGCTGGCGCGGGCCGCGCGCGACGCGCTGGCTCTATGCCGGTGCCGGGTTGCTGCTGTTGGCGTACGTCGGGTCGCGCTTCGTTCTCGAAGTGCTACTGCACCGCGCACCGCCAGGCTGACGCACTCGCCACCCATGAAATTCGTCCTCCTGATTATTGCGGTCGTGGCCCTGGTGTGGCTGGTGCGCGGCGCAGGGCGCCAGCGCGTGCCTCCGCCGGAGCGGGGGGCTGCCGCGCCACCACCCGAAGTGCAAACCATGTTGGCGTGTGCGCAGTGTGCGGTGCTGATTCCGAGCGGCGAAACGCTGCCCGGTCGCGGTGGCGTGTTCTGCTGCAAGGCGCATCGCGACGAATTCGAAAAAACCCATCCATGACCAGCATTCCGCGCGATGCCGAGCGCCGCGTCGGCGAGCGACGCAGGATGCGGCGCTCGCCGTCTGCAGACGAATCCTGGTTCGGCGCCTTCGAGTCGGACGACGAGTACGCGCCCTTCGACGGCGCGCCGGAAGATTCGGGGCTTGGCGTCTCGCGGTTCGGCGACGGTGACGCGCAAACCGACTCGCGAATGCTGGCGCGCCAGGCGGTGCGCAACGATGCATCGCGCGAATCGGGCTTCGAGCGCCTGCACCGGGCTTTCATCGGCGCGCGCGCCGTGCTGGGCCTCGCGCTGGTCGCGACGCTGGTCCTGGTGGGCCTGTTTGGCGCGCGCCCCAACCTGCCGTTGACAGTCGTCAGTCTGGCGTATGCCACGCTGGCCCTGAGCATGTGGTTGCTGCCCCGCATGTGGCCGGCCGCCAACCCGCAGGCCATGGCCCGGCTCTCGAGCCCGCATTGGCTGCTCACGATCGGCGTCGACATGCTGGCCTTCACGGCGCTGCACGTGCTCGCGCCGGGATCGAGCCTCAACTATGTGGCGTTGTTGGTCATGCCCGTGCTCATGGCAGGCGTGTTGACGCCCCGCACCATGGCCTTGGCCACCGCCGCCAGCGTCACACTGATGCTGCTCGGCACTGCGGCGCTGGCGGTGCCCTTGGGCGGCGATCCGTCCTTGCCCATGACGCAGGCCGGGTTGGCGGGCAGCGGTTTTTTTGTTCTTGCGGTGTTGTCGAGCGAACTTGCGAGCCGTCTCGCCCGCGAAGAGCTGACCTCGCGCGGCAGCCTGGAAATGGCGCGCCAGCAAGCCCAGCTGAACCGCCTGGTGATCGAAGAGATGCAAGACGGCGTGCTCGTTGTCGACCGCACGGGGCGGGTGCGCGCCGCGAATCCCGCGGCGCGGCGCCTGCTCGCACCCTCGGGCATGTGCCGCGCCGCGCCGTTTCAGATGCGCGGCGTGGCGCCCTGGGCCGGCCTCGTGAAAGCCGCTGAGCGTGCCTTCGTCGACGCTGTGTGGCCTGAGGCCGGCCGCGACGTGACCCTGGAATTCGACCCCGGTTTGACGCGGACTTTGCGCGTACGCGTGCGCTTCACAGGCAAAACCGAGCCGCAGGCCACGGAGGAGTTTTGTGTGCTGTTCCTCGAAGACGTTCGCAACATGCAAGCGCGCAGTCGCCAGGAAAAACTCGCAGCGATGGGCCGCGTTTCGGCCGGCATCGCCCATGAAATCCGCAATCCGCTGGCGGCGATTGCGCAAGCCAACGCCTTGTTGTCCGAAGACGCGAGCGCCCCGACGCAACAACAGCTGACGAAAATGGTGAGTGACAACGTGGATCGCTTGAAACGCATCATCGATGACGTCATGGCCGCAGCGCCGAGCCTGGCCGACGACGTGCCTGCGCTGAACGCGGTCGCGCAGATCAGAGCCACCTGCGCGGAGTGGGCAAGCGCCGCGGAAGTGAGTCTTGGCGAGGGCGGGATGCTGAGGCGGACGCTCGCCGACGACCCCTTGGGCGTCGTCTTCGACGCCGAGCACCTGCGCCGGGTGCTCGTCAATCTGCTGGACAATGCGAAACGTCACGCCAGCGATGCAGCCGGGGCAATCGAGATCCGCGTGGATTCGCGCGACGAAACCCGCGTTTACCTGTGCGTTTCCAGCGATGGCCCGCGCATACCACCCGATGTGGAGCGCTATTTGTTCGAACCGTTTTTTTCAACGCGCAGCCGCGGCACGGGTCTGGGCTTGTACATTTGCCGCGAATTGTGCGAGCGCTACGGTGCGAGCATCGACTACCGTCTGCGCCAGTCGGCCGCAGGAGAGCGCAATGAATTTTTCGTCGCGATGCGGCGTCGTGCGTTGACGCCGCTTGATGCGAGTGCGGCGGCATGAGCGCGGCGGCGACTCTGAACCTGCTCGTCGTGGACGACGAGCCCGACCTGCGCACCCTGTACGAATTGACGCTGCTTCGCGAGGGCTACGACGTCGAGTCCGCGAGCACGGTCGAACAGGCGCTGGAGTATCTCAAGGGTCGCGCCTACAGCGCCGTGATCACCGACATGCGCCTGCCTGACGGCACGGGTCTGGACATCTTGCGCTGGCTCGTGCAAGGCAATCGGGCTGAGAAAGCCATCGTCATCACCGCCTATGGCTCTGCCGAAAACGCGGTCGAAGCGTTGCGCGCCGGGGCTTACGACTACCTCACCAAGCCGGTCGATCTACGGCAATTTCGAGCCGTGATCGGCTCGGCACTGGGACGCACGGGTGCGGTGATCATCGCCCCGACCAATCCTTCCAGCCTGCCCTCGGAGCGCGCCAGGTCAGCGCCGCGCGAGCCCGCCGCTTCGGCGGCGGCGCCTGCTGCGACCTCCACCGCGACGCCCGCGCCACGCTGGCTGACGCGCATGGCGGGGCGGTCTGCGGCGATGGAGCAGGTTCGCGGGTTGATCGAGAAGGTCGCGCGCAGCATGGCGCCCGTTCTCATCGACGGCGAGTCGGGCACCGGCAAGGAACTCGTCGCGCGTTCGATCCACGAGGTCAGCGTGCGATGCGCCCAGCCCTTCATCGCCGTCAATTGCAGTGCGATCCCGGAGCAGCTTCTCGAGGCGGAATTCTTCGGCTACCGGAAGGGCGCGTTCACCGGAGCCGCCGAAGACCGCGAGGGGTTTTTTCAGGCCGCCAATGGCGGCACCCTGTTCCTCGACGAAATCGGCGACCTGCCGTTGTCGATGCAGTCCAAGTTGTTGCGCGCCATTCAGGAGCGCCAGGTGCGTCCGGTGGGCGCGGTCAGCGAGTTGCCCGTCAACGTGCGCTTGCTCAGCGCCACTCACAAAGACCTGGGCGCTGAAGTTCATCAAGGCCAATTTCGGCAAGACCTTTACTACCGACTCAACGTCATTCAGATTCGCGTGCCGCCGCTGCGCGAGCGCATGGTCGACCTCGGCGACATCGCCGCGCACGTGCTCGAGCGCCTGGCCCGAGAAGCGGGGGCACCGACGATCGCCAGATTGACGTCCGAAGCGCTCGAGCACCTGGCGCGCTACGCCTTCCCCGGCAACGTGCGTGAGCTGGAAAACTTGCTGCACCGCGCCGTCGCGCTTTCTGCGGGCGACTGGATTGGCGTGCAAGACCTCGGGTTGCCGTCGGCGGCCTTCTTCAATCCAGCGCTCGCCGAATCGGCGCGCGCGCCGAGCGACACCGCGACTGCGGTAGCGTCGGGTTCGCAGCCAACGCCGATCGAGTTGTTCGATGTCGAGGCGGCGCTGCCAAACAATCTTGCCGAGCACCTGGATGCAGTCGAGCGCGACATTCTCGAGCGCGCGCTGCAGCAGCATCGCTTCAACCGGACCGCCGCGGGCGCGAGCCTGGGTTTGTCGCTGCGCCAGATGCGCTATCGCATGGCGCGCCTGGGCGTGGGCGTGGGTGCCGAGGCGGGCGGCGAGCGCGAGTGAGCGTGTTGCGCGTGTCGGAAGTCCCCACGCGACGCGCCGACCGCACGTGGCCGGACGGTTGGTGGACCAAGGCGTTGCGCTGCGCATCACCCAACTTCGGCGCGCGTCCGGAAGGCGTCGACGTCGATCTCGTGGTGCTCCACTCGATCAGTCTTCCGCCGGGGCACTATGGTGGCGACGCGATCGAACGCCTGTTCACGAATCGACTCGATTGGGAGGCACACCCCTACTTCGCGACGATTCGAGGCTTGCAGGTCTCCGCGCACTTTCTGATTCGCCGCGACGGCCAGGTGTTGCAATTCGTTTCATGTGAATTTCGCGCCTGGCATGCGGGTGCGTCGTCCTGGCGCGGCCGCAGAAACTGCAATGACTATTCAGTAGGCGTCGAACTTGAAGGGCTGGAAGGCGAGAGCTTCGAGACCGCCCAATACACGTCCTTGGCCCGACTGCTGCGCGCCCTGAGCCGGCGCTATCCATTGGGCCATGTCGCGGGCCACGAGCACGTCGCGGCGGGCCGAAAAAAAGACCCCGGCCCCGGCTTCGACTGGCACCGTCTGGCGCGCACCCTGCGCTGGCCGCAGCGCATGTTCGCGCACGGAGCGCCGGCCCCAATACGCTAGGGCTAGCGCTTGATGTGGCTGCAGACCCCAGATATAGTGTGCCGTCGTGATAGGCTTGCGCTCGCTCAACGAGCCATGCGCGATA
>JBEBHW010000841.1:0-1583 GCA_040081145.1 Burkholderiaceae bacterium | reverse complement strand
CTCGGTGCCGTCGAGAGTGTCGTTACCTGGGGTTGGTGCTGTGGCCATAGAGCCTCCTATGCTGTCTGCTTGTCTAGACGCGGGCTGCCCACAATGGGCAGATCAGGTAGTCCGAAGTACTTCTTGGAGCGTTGCGGCCACTGGGCACCGTGCGCGCCCCGCAACCCGCTGATCCGCGGGTCAGCGGGTCAGCGGCGCTACCGTTACCAATTGTGTCGTCCGCAGCAAAATCCGCGGCGCCATGAGGGCGAGCAATCCGCCGCTGGCGCCGGTGCCCGTCCAGTAATTCACGCTTTCGTCCACTGCCTTGGCCAGCGAAACAATTCGAATCAGCTCGCATGTGTTTTTCGTGTAGGGCCGACAACTTCATTGGGCCACTGAGATGCGGGGTGGGCTACCCCACAAATAAGGGGCGGGTTGTTCCCAAGTCACCGGGTTTGCTCAGGGAATACCCCGAGTTCCAGGAGGCGGTGGGGTACGTCACCGACACCGCGGCGCCTTACGAGGCGGGCTCGAATTGCAACGCGCTGTCTGTGCTCAAGCGCGTATACGTTCGCCGACGCTGGCGATTCCACGGCGCGCACGGTTTGGGGTTGGCCCACGCCGTCGAGCACCGGGCAGTGCTGGCGTCGGGCAAGGCGGCGCGCCTGGAAAGGCCGCTTTGGCCGGCGCAGAGCCGGCGTGCAGCTCAGCGCACCCAGCTCGAAGTGCTGTCGGCCATCAGCTCGCCCCGCGCATGCGCCGCTCGGCGCGCACCTTGCGCACTTCTTCGACGATCTCCTGCTCGCCTTCGGGCGTGAGTTCCTCTTGTGGCCCGTGCTGCCACGTCGCCCCAGCGCCGGACTGGGGTGACGCGCTCAATGCCTGGGCTGCGCCCGGAAGGGCCCGCCAGTAGCCATGCGCTCAACCCTCACGAGAGGGCGCGCAACACGCCAGCGGGGTCTCGATCGATCAGGTTGAGCAGTACAAGGGCGGGGCCTTGCGGATTGCGATCGCCACGCTCCCAGTGGCGCAGCGTGGCCACCGACACGCCGAACCGCGCCGCGAACTGCGCTTGGGTAAAACCCAAGCGGCTGCGCACCGCCGCCACATCCACGGCAGCTGGACGCCACACTTTGACCCCGGCTTGTTCGCCGGCGGCATGGCTGATGGCCTCAGCCATGCCTTGCCGGATACTGTCAAAAGCCTTTCCCATGATGTCACCTTTCAAGCCAAATTCTTACCAGCACCTTGACCAGCTTCGCCAGCTCATTGCGCTCGGCCTTGCTCTGCCGCAGTGGCGTACGCTATCGCCGAGGGCGCGCACCCGCTGCGCGCGTGGCGCGAGGTGATCTTGGGGTCAAGGTGATCTTGGGGTCAGGTCTTGCCTTTGGCCGGGGGGCCCCCTTTTGCTAGGCGTGGCATCAGCAGCGGCCGATTCATCCGCAGCCAGGCCGCTTACCAAGTCGAGCATATAATGCCGCCTTTGCCGAAAGCCGGCCCCCTTCAGGCGTTAGGACCCAGCAGCTACATGACTACGATTCGCGTCAAAGAAAACGAGCCCTTCGATGTCGCCTTGCGACGCTTCAAACGCACCATCGAAA
>JBEBHW010000154.1:0-7512 GCA_040081145.1 Burkholderiaceae bacterium | reverse complement strand
AAGAACATCACGAACGCGAACCCGGCCTGGACGCGCCGAGCCTGCACCGCTATGCGCGCAGGGTCGCGTTCCAGGTGTTCCACGAAGGACGCCTGGCGATGCGCTCGGCGAATGCGCCACGCCAGGCGATGGTCGAGCCGGGCGCGGCGCTGCGGCCGGGTTTCCTGACGGTGCAGATCGACGGCACGGCGTGGCGCATGTTCGCCGCCCAAGGGGCGCAGCGCGACGTGCAGGTTCTGGTGGGCGAGCAGCTCGAATCGCGTGCCGACATCTTGTGGGCCGTGCTGCGCAGCATGTTGTGGCCGCAGGCCCTGGCGCTGCCGCTGCTGGGGCTCGCCGCGTGGTGGGCGGTGCGCCAGGGCGTGCGGCCGTTGCAGCGCCTGCGCGGCACGCTCGCCGCGCGCGCGCCCAGCGCCACCGGGACCATCGAGATGCACGACGTTCCGTCGGAGATGGCGCCGATGCTGGACGCGCTGAATCAGCTGTTCCTGCGAATCGCGACGATGCTCGATCTGGAGCGCCGCTTCACGGCGGACGCCGCGCATGAATTGCGCACCCCGATCGCAGCAATCCGCGCCCAGGCCCAGGTGGCGCTCGGCGTGGCCAACGAAGCCGCGCGGCGCACCGCGCTGGAGCGCACCCTGCAAGGCTGCGACCGGGCGTCGCACCTCGTCGATCAGTTGCTCATGGTGTCGCGCCTGGACGCGCAGGCGTCGCACGACTTCGAAGCGCTCGACCTCAGCGAACTCGTGCGCGGCGTGGCGGCCGAACTCGCGCCGCAGGCGATCCGCAACCAGCAGACGCTTGAGCTCGACGCGCCGCAGCCATGCCGCGTGCGCGGCAATCCGACGCTGCTTGCGGTGTTGGCGCGCAACCTCATCGACAACGCGGTTCGCTACAGCCCGGCCGGGGCCACGGTCGCGGTGCGCGTGCAGGCGCAAGCGGAGCGCGTGAGTTTCTGCGTGCACGACAGCGGCCCCGGACTCACCGAGCCGCAGCGGCAACGCCTGGGCGAACGCTTTTTCCGCGTCGCCGGCAGCGGCCAGGGCGGCAGCGGCCTGGGTTGGTCGATTGTGCGGCGTATCGCCCAAGTGCACGCTGCGCAGCTCCACGTCGAGTCCGCGGCGGCACTGGGCGGCCTCGCTGTGTGCTGCGATTTCCAGCGCGTCGCGTAGATCGAACTGCAATTGCCTGCGGGCACTGCGCCGCAGTCCGGCTCGATCCGAAATAGTGGAAAACCCGGGTTCGGATCGCGCACGCAACACGTAGGTAGCCGCGTATCACCGCAAGCAATATCGAAGTGCAATACTGATTCGAGCATTCGACGGGCCAGGCCAGTCATACGAACTGCCGCGAATCCGATCAACCGAGGAGACAGACATGCGCGTGATTCCAATTGCGACCGACGTCAACGCTGCCGCCGAAGACTGCGGCGAAACGAGCGGCGAAGTGCCCAAGCTCGATCTGCCGCTGGCGCGGCGCGAGTTCCTCAAGGGCTCAGGAATTCTGATGGGCACGGTCGCCGCAGGCAGCGCGATTGCCGCGCTCGCGCCGTCTCCGGTGTGGGCGGTGGAACTGAAGACGCTGACCAAAGCCGAGGGCGAGACCATCATGGCGATGGGGCGGGTGATGTTCCCGCACGCCAAGCTGGCCGACGCGGTGTACGCGCTGCTCGCCAAAGACATCGACGCGGCCGCGAGCAGCAGTGCGGATTCGGCACGCATGGTGCGCGACGGCATCGCCACCTTGAACCAGGGCGGCAACGGCAACTTCGCGAAGGCGGATCTGGCGACGAAGAAGCTGACCGTCAAGCAAATGGAAGGCAACCCCTTCTTCAACACGGTGCGTGGCCAGGCGATCACCTCGCTCTACAACAACGACATGGCGTTTGCGACTTTCGGCTACCCCGGTTCGGCGTGGGAAAAAGGCGGCTACATCACGCGTGGATTCCAGGACCTGAAGTGGTTGCCCGCGCCGTCGGCCAGTGCAAGCCCCAAACCCTACATGGGCTGAGGCTTGACATGAGACAAGAACTGCTTCTTGGCGAATGCATACCGAAGAGTCGATGCGTTGCGCATCGACGCGGCCTGCAAGGCTGAGGTAAACGGCAACATTGCGGAGACACATCATGGCGAAATTCGAACAAACCGACGACTCCGTCGTCGTCATCATCGGCTCGGGCGCAGGCGGCGGAACGCTGGCCAACGAACTCTGTCAGAAGGGCGTCAAAGTCGTCGTGCTCGAGGCCGGCGCGATGCAATCGCAGGCGAGCTTTGTCAACGACGAGTGGAACTCGTTCGGTCAGCTCGCCTGGCTCGACGGGCGCACGACCTCGGGCACGTGGCGCGTCGCGAAAGACTTCGCCGGCCTGCCGGCGTGGATTTGCAAGACCGTGGGCGGCTCCACCACACACTGGGCCGGCGCGTCGCTGCGCTTTCAGGACCACGAGTTCCGCGCCAAGACGCACTACGGCGACATCAAAGGCACGAGCCTGATGGACTGGCCGATCACGCTGAAAGACATGGAGCCCTGGTACGACCGCGCCGAAAACAAGATGGGCGTGACGCGCACCAATGGCATCCCCGGGCTGCCGGGCAACAACAACTTCAAGGTGATGTACGCCGGCGCGCAAAAGCTCGGCTACAAGGAGTGCCACACCGGCAACATGGCGATCAACAGCCAGCCGCGCGACGGCCGCGGGCGCTGCATGCAACTCGGCTTTTGCTTCCAGGGCTGCAAGAGCGGTGCGAAGTGGAGCACGCTGTACGTCGAGATCCCCAAAGCGGAAGCGACGGGGAACCTGGATCTGCGCCCTGACAGCCACGTCACGCGCATCGAGCACAACGACGCCGGCAAGGTGACGGGCGTCGTCTACTTCGACAAGGCCGGCAAAGAGCAACGCCAAAAAGCGCGTGCGGTGGCGGTGGCCGGCAACTCGATCGAAACGCCGCGGCTGCTGCTGCTGTCGGCCTCGAACCAGTTCAAGGACGGGTTGGCGAATTCATCGGGGCAGGTCGGGCGCAACTACATGCGCCACATGACGGGCTCGGTCTACGCTGCGTTCAAGCAGCCGGTGCACATGTACCGCGGCACGACGATGGCGGGAATCATCAAGGACGAGTCGCGCCACGACACGCGGCGCGGTTTTGCAGGCGGCTACGAGATGGAAACGCTGGCGCTCGGCCTGCCGTTCATGGCCGCGTTCCTCGACCCCGGCACCTGGGGCGACGAGTTCTCCTGGTGGATGGACAACTACGCGCACACGGCAGGCATGTGGCTGGTGGGCGAAGACATGCCGCGCGAGACGAACCGCATCACGCTCAACGCCGCTGTAAAGGACAAGTTCGGCAATGCGGTGCCCAACGTGCACTTCGACGACCACGACAACGACATCGCGATGCGCAACCACGCGTTCACGCAAGGCGAGGCGGTGTACAAAGCGGCCGGCGCGGTGCGCACGTATCGCACACCGCCCTACCCGAGCACGCACAACCTGGGCACGTGCCGCATGGGCGCCTCGAGCAGCAGCAGCGTCTGCAACAGCTTCGGCCAGACGCACGACGTGAGCAACCTGTTCATCAGCGACGGCAGCCAGTTCACGACCGGCGCCGCCGAAAATCCGACGCTGACGATCGTGTCGCTGGCGATCCGCCAGGCCGACTACATGGCCAAGCAGATGACGGCGCGGGCGATCTGAGGCTGAGAAGTGCCGGTGTCGTCCCGAGGAAAGTCGGGATCCACGGCGGCAACACACGGTGCATCCCGGCGTGCGCCGGGATGACGAGCTGAGAGGAGACAAACATGTGCGAGTACTTCGTCAAGGCGGACCCGATCGCGTACGAGCAGCGCTCGCGCACCGTGCGCATGCACGGCGTGCTCACCAGCATCCGCCTGGAAAACATGGTGTGGGACATCCTCGCCGAAATGGCCGAAGAGGAGGGCCGCACGACAAACGCGCTGATCTCGACCTTCCACGACGAGATCCTCGCGCACCGCGGCGAGGTGCCCAACTTCGCGTCCTTCCTGCGCGTGTGTTCGATGCGCTACTTGAGGCGCAAACTCACGCAGGCCGAGCGCCTGGCCGATTTGCCTGAGCGCGAACGCCCAAACGCCGCAGGTAAGGCGGCGGCACCGAAAGTGGTGCCGCACGTGGTGCAGGTGGCCGCGCGCAGTTGATTCGAATCGCACTCCATTTGACGAGGTGACCGCCCACGTGGCAAAAATCATCCACACCATGATTCGCGTGCTCGAACTCGAGCGCTCGATGAAGTTCTACGCCGACGTGCTGGGCCTGCAAACCTCGCACCGTCTGGACTTTCCGGACTTTTCCCTCGTCTACCTGCGCAGCCCCGACAACGATTTCGAGGTCGAGCTGACGTGGAACAAGGGCCGCGCCGAGCCCTACACGCATGGCGACGGATACGGCCACATCGCGGTGGTGATCGACGATGCCGCGGCGTCGCAAGCCGCGCTCACCGCCAAGGGCTACCAGCCTGCGGCGGTGAAGGAGTTCAAGCGCGGCGACGAACTGCTTGCGCGCTTCTTCTTCATCCAGGATCCCGACGGCTACAAAATCGAGATGCTCGAGAGGCACGGGCACTACCGGTAGGGCACGGCGAATTCATCGCCCCGCACTGCGGCGCAGGCGCAGCGAGAACAACTCGAACGCGCCTTCGAACAACAGCGCCAGCGCGGCCGAAGGCAGCGCGCCGGCTAGCAGCAACTCCTTGTCGTTCAGCGCCAGGCCAGTGACGATGCGCTCGCCGTAGCCTCCGGCGCCGATGAACGCGGCAATCGTCGCCGTGCCCACGGCAATCGTCGTTGCGGTGCGGACTCCGGCGATCAGTGTGGGCAGTGCCAGTGGCAGTTCGACGAGGAACAAGCGCTGCGGCGGCGTCAGCGCGAGTGACATGCCGGCGTCTTTCAAGCCCTGCGGCACTTCGGCAAGCCCGGTGCACGTGTTGCGCATGATCGGCAGCAAGGCGTAAAGCGTGAGCGCCATCAACGCCGGCACAGTGCCGATGCGCCCGACCCAGGAAATGAGCACGGCGAGCATCGCCAGCGACGGCACGGTTTGCAGCAGGCCCGTCGCGCCGAGCACGCCGGCGCGCCAGCGCGCATGCGGTGCGACCCACACCGCGAGCGGAACGCCCAGCAGCACGGCGAGCAACACGGAGGCGAACACCAGGCCCAGGTGCTGGCTTGTCAAGCGCCAGAAGTCAGCGCCGAACAGCTTGCCCCAGAAGCTCGAACCTGCGAGGGCCGAGCCGGTACGGCCGGCCAGGTGATCCCGCGCGATCACGTCGAATGCGACGCTGTTCAGCTCGGCGCGCGCGTTCATGGCGATCATGGTTTTTTCGTTGACGCTGCTGCTCAAGGCTTGCAGCGCCGCCCAAGCCTTGGGAAGGCGCTGCGGCACGTCCAGGCGATACAGCACGACGGCGTCGTAGCGTGGGAAGTAACCTGCGTCATCGTCGAGAACGCGCAAGCCGAGGTGCTCGATCTTCGCGTCGGTCGTGTAGATGTCGATCACGTCGACTTGGCTCGCCGCGACTGCGTCGTAGGCGAGGCCATGATCCAGGCCCGTGGGTTGCTGCGGCAACGTGTAGCGTTGCGCCAGGCCTTTCCAGCCGTCGGCGCGGCCGATGAATTCGTTGCTCAAGCCCAGCCGCAGGTTGGGGTGACGCGCCAAGTCGGAGAGCTTGGCGATGCCAAGTTGGGTCGCGACATCGGCACGCATCGCGAGCGCGTAGCCGTCGTTGAAGCCCAGGCGAATGTCCACACCCAAGCCCAGCGGCGCGAGCTGCGCGCGCATCGCTTCGAGCGTCGACGTGCCCTTGTTCTTCAGAATCTCCTGGTCGATGGTTCCCGTGTACTCGGGGTACAGATCGATTGCGCCCGAGCGCAGCGCCTCATACACGATCGCCGTGTTGCCCAGGCCTTGCTTCACTTCCGTCTCGGCGTGTGGCTTCGCTGCTTGGGCGAGCACCTCGGCCAGGATGTAGGACTCGGTGAAGCGCTTGGAGCCGATCCGCAGACGGTCTTGCGCCTGGGCCAGCGTGGCCAGCAGCAACAAGGTGCAAACAACGATGGCGCGCATGAGCTGGCCTATTGGTTAGACGCGCAGCGCGGCGAATGCCTCGCCCGCGGGTGCGCCCGTCGTGAATGCCACCCGGTTCATAGGTCCAGCGTCAATTCGGCACTGAGCGCACGCGAGCAGCAAATCATCATGATGTTGTTCGCCGCGCGTTCCGCGTCGCTCAGGATCATGTCGCGGTGCTCGGGCATGCCGGCAATGACACGCGTTTCGCAGGTGCCGCAAACGCCTTGCTGGCAGGAGCTGGGCACGTCGATTCCGACCGTCAACAACGCTTCGAGGATGCTGGTCTGCGCGTCGACTTCGAGGCGTTGCCCGGTCTTGGCGAGGTGCACGACTAAGGGTTGGTCCATGGGGTGATCGGGGGCGGAGGCGTCGCCCGAGAGTTTCCCGATTGTGCAGCGAGTGGTAAAGCCTGCCCTCCTCGGTCGGGCCCGGTCCGGGTGATGCAGAGCGTCTCGCCGGGCGCGAGCTTTGATGACCCGGTGGCGATGACCAGCCGACGCGCAGGCGTGCTGGTGGCCGGCCTACAACAGCATGCCGGCCACGGTTGGAACGTCGCCTCGAACCTCGATGACGAGATCGGCGAGCGCGTCGCCGTTCACGTCGCCCATCAGCATGCCGGTCACGGGGTCGAAGACGAGCTGACCGGCAGCTCCGGTGAAGCTCGCGCTCAGCGTGAAGGCGTTGTCGCCGCCGAGCACGGTATTCGCGTCGATCAGGCTGAGGTCGATTCTGTCGCCTTCGGCCAGGGAGAAATCGCGGATCCGGTCGAAGTCGATGATGTTCGACTCGGAGGCGACGTAGAAGCGGAAAGTGTCCGCTCCCGCCGCGCCCGTCAAGTCGTCGCGGCCGGCGCCGCCGCTCAGAATGTCGTTGCCGGCGCCACCGTCGAGGGTGTCGTCTTGGGCGCCGCCAAATAGGGTATCCGCGCCGTTGCCGGCGCTGATTTCATCGTCGCCGGCCTGGCCGAACAGGGTATCGGCGCCAGCCGTTCCGGCCAAGATGTCGTCGCCCGCCCCGCCGACGATCGCACCTGGGCCGGGCGAGGGCGGATTGACGATGACGACGGGCTCGTTCGCGCCGATGATCGTGATCGACACCGACGCCGTCGACTGCTCGCCGGCGCTGTCTTGGACGGTGTAGCTGAACGACTCGGTCGCGGTCTGGCCGCTGAGCAAGGCTTGGAATGCGCTGCCCACGGTGTAGGTCACGGCCGATCCGCCGGCCGCCACCGCGACGCTGCCCTGCAACCCCGCCGGCGGATTGGCCGCCACAATGCTCAGCGTATCACCCTCGTCGGCGTCGCTGTCGTTGGCCAGCACGTCAATCGTGACCTGGCCTGCGTCTTCGGAAACCGACAGCGCGTTGGCTTCCGCGATCGGCGCGTCGTTGACGCCGGTCACGGTCACTTC
>JBEBHW010000153.1:0-7530 GCA_040081145.1 Burkholderiaceae bacterium | reverse complement strand
CTTGCGGCACTGTGATGCCGTAGGCGTCGCAGACCTGCTTGCCCTCGGGCGCGGTGAGCGACGTGCGGCCCTCGGCCTTGACGGCGTCGAGCAGCTTGCGAACCTTGGCTTTGTCTGTGCTCATGGTGGTGTCCTCTTTTTCGATGTTCGATGGGAAAGGCGCTGTCGTGCGCGAGAAACTCAGGTGTCAGAGTTCGTGAATCAGGCTCTCAGATCACGCGCGCTTCGCGCAGCGCGGCGATCTCTTTGGCGCCGTAGCCCAGCTGCCCGAGCACCTCTTCGGTGTGCTCGCCCAGCAAGGGCGAGCGCGTCACGTCGGTCGGGCTGTCCGACATCTTGATCGGGTTGTCCACGGTGAGGTACTTGCCGCGCTTCGGATGATCGACTTCGACGATCGTGCCGGTGGCGCGCAGCGACGGCTCCTCGGCGATCTCTTTCATCGACAGGATCGGCCCGCACGGAATGTCGAACTTGTTCAGGATGTCCATCGCCTCGAACTTGGTCTTCGTCTTCGTCCACTCTTCGATGCGAGCAAAGATCGGCTTCAAGTGCAGCAGGCGCGCCCCTGGCGTTGCGTAGGCCTCGTCGGTGATCCAGTCTTCCTCGCCGATCACCTTGCACACCGCAGGCCAGACTGCTGCTTGCGTGATGAAGTAGATGTAGGCGTTCGGGTCCGTCTCCCAACCCTTGCATTTGAGAATCCAGCCTGGCTGGCCGCCACCGGATGCGTTGCCGGCGCGCGGCACCGCGTCGCCGAACTTGCCGTCGGGGTACTGCGGGTACTCGTGCATCGTGCCGGTTCGCGCCAGCCGTTGCTGGTCGCGCAGCTTGACGCGGCACAGATTGAGCACACCGTCTTGCATCGCCGCCAACACCTTCTGCCCGCGTCCCGTCGTGTTGCGCTGGTACAGCGCCGCGACGATTCCGAGCGCCAGGTTCAAGCCGGTGCCTGAGTCGCCGATCTGCGCGCCGGTCACGAGCGGCGGGCCGTCATCGAACCCCGTCGTCGACGCAGACCCGCCGGCGCATTGCGCAACGTTCTCGTAGACCTTGCAATCTTCGTACTTGCCGGGGCCGAAACCTTTCACCGACGCGACGATCATGCGCGGATTGAGTTTCTGGATGTGCTCCCACGTGAAGCCCATGCGGTCGAGCGCACCCGGCGCAAAGTTCTCGACGAGCACGTCGCACGTCTTGATGAGGCGGTCCAGCACCTCCTTGCCTTTCGGGTCTTTGGTGTTGACCGTGATGGAGCGCTTGTTGTGGTTCAGCATCGTGAAGTACAGGCTGTCCACGCCGGGGATGTCGCGCAGCTGGCCGCGCGTCGCGTCGCCTTCGCCGGCCTTCTCGACCTTGATGACGTCGGCGCCGAACCAGGCCAACAACTGGGTGCAGGTGGGGCCCGACTGCACATGCGTGAAGTCGAGAATGCGAACGCCGTCTAGTGCTTTGCTCATGGGTGGGTCTCGTCAGGGGTCAAATCTTGGCGCGCGTTTTACTTCTTCTTCGCGCTTTGCGGGTTCAGGCTCGTGATGCGGCCACTCTCGGTGCCCGCGGTCTCGTCGATGATCGCGTTCACGAGGCTTGGCTTGCCCGAGGCCAAGGCCTCGGCGATCGCGGCGCGCAATTGCTCCGGCGTGGTCGCGTAGTAGCCCTTGCCGCCGAAGGCCTGCATCATCATTTCGTAGCGCGCGTCTTTCACGAACACGGTGGGCGCGACGTCCGGACCGCCGGTCGGGTTCTTGTCGGTGCCGGCGTAGACGCCGTTGTTGTTCATCACGACCACGCACACCGGCAAGTTGTAGCGGCAAATCGTTTCGACTTCCATTCCGGAAAAGCCGAACGCGCTGTCGCCCTCGATGGCGAGCACCGGCTTGCCGGTCACCACCGCTGCACCGATGGCAAACCCCATACCGATGCCCATGATGCCCCAGGTGCCCACGTCCAGGCGCTTGCGTGGCTGATACATGTCGACGATGGAGCGCGTGAAGTCGAGTGCGTTCGCGCCTTCGTTGACCAGAATCATGTCGGGCCGGGCCTTCACCTGCTCGCGGATCACGTTCAGCGCGCTGTGGAAGTTCATCGGCGACGGATTTTTCGCCAGCGTCTCGGCCATCTTCGACAGGTTCTTGTCCTTGCGCTCGGCAATCGCTCCCGTCCAGTCGGTCGGCGGTTTGGCCCAGTTCGTGCCCATCGCGCCGAGCAACGCCGACACGCACGAGCCGATGTCGCCGATCAGCGGCGCCGCAATCGCGACGTTGCTGTCGATCTCGGTCGGCGCGATGTCGATCTGGATGAATTGCTTCGGCCCCTGCGCTGCGCCCCAGGTCTTGCCCTTGCCGTGCGAGAGCAGCCAGTTCAGGCGCGCGCCGATCAGCATCACGACGTCGGCTTGCTCGAGCACATAGGAGCGCGCGGCGGAGGCCGATTGCGCGTGGTTGTCGGGCAACAGGCCTTTGGCCATCGACATCGGCAGGTAGGGAATGCCGGATTTTTCGACCAGGGCGCGGATGTCTTCGTCAGCCTGCGCATAGGCAGCGCCCTTGCCGAGCAAGATTAGCGGGCGCTTGGCGCCTTTCAGCAAGTCGAGCGCGCGCTTCACTGCGTCTGGCGCGGGAATCTGGCGCGGTGCCGCATCGACGACTTTGATGAGCGAGGCCTTGCCCGCGGCAGCGTCCATCGTCTGGCCGAACAGCTTGGCGGGCAGGTCGAGGTAGACGCCGCCCGGCCGACCGGACACGGCCGAGCGAATCGCACGCGCGATGCCCACGCCGATGTCTTGCGCATGCAGCACGCGAAACGCCGCCTTGCACAACGGTTTGGCGATGGCGAGCTGGTCCATCTCTTCGTAGTCGCCCTGAGCCAAGTCGACGATCTCGCGCTCGCTCGAGCCGCTGATGAGGATCATCGGGAAGCAGTTCACCGTCGCGTTGGCGAGCGCCGTGAGGCCGTTCAGGAAGCCCGGCGCCGAGACCGTCAGGCAAATGCCGGGCTTTTGCGTCAGGAACCCCGCCGCGGCGGCCGCATTGCCGGCGTGCTGCTCGTGGCGAAACGAGATCACGCGCATGCCCTCGGCCTGCGCCTTGCGCGCGAAGTCGGTGATCGGGATGCCGGGCAGGCCGAAGAGGGTGTCCAGGCCGTTGAGCTTGAGCGCGTCGATGACGAGGTGAAACCCGTCGGTCGTCGCCGGGGAAGAGGAGTCGGTGGTCATGTCGAGGGTCTTTCAGTGTGGCTCTGAACAGGCGGCGCGCTGGCGCCGCTTCAGGCTTGCCGCATGGGGCAGCCGCGTCGGACTTATCATAGGAAGCGAAGGGGCAATTCACCGTTGACCGCGGTCAAGTTTCAGGATTTGAATGAGGCACGCCCCGACCCTTCGCTTCGCTCGCCGACATGATTTCCAGTTCCGTAGACAACCACCCCGAACGCAATGTCATCCGCGTTCAGCTCAAGCAGAACATCGTCCTCAAGGAGATGACCGACGCCGAGCGCAGCGCGCTCGAACCGCACCTGCTCGTTGTCGAATGCAACAAAGGCGACGCGCTGTTGCACCAAGGCGTGCACGACATGGAGCAGTACTTCGTGCTCGACGGCCTGCTCAAGCGCGTCGTGACGAACAGCGACGCGAAGGAAATGATCCTGCGCTTCGCCGATGAGCGCGACATGGAAACGAGCTACGCCGCGTGGCGCCTGAACACGCCCACGCCGTACTCGATCGTCTGCGTCACGAAGGCCCGGGTGGTGAAGTTGCCGATGCCGGTCTGGGTCGACTTCATGAACCAGCACCCTAAGTTCAAGATCGCGTTCGAATACGAAGTGATGCGCCTGATGAGCGAAATCATGGCGCACACGATCACGCTGCATTTGCTCGACGCGCCGGGACGCGTGCACCGCTTCGAACGCAAGCACCCGGATCTGGCGGAGCGCATTCCGAAGAAGGAACTCGCCGCCTACCTCAACTTGTCGGCCGAGACCCTGAGTCGGCTGAAGCAGCGCGGGAAAATTTGAGGCGCGCCACGCGGCGGCGGGCCAACCGCGTTGCCTTAAACTGTTCCGATGAATTCGCTTCGACATTCGTTCGAACTGGATCTTCCGTTCGACGAGTTTCGTGTCTGGAGTCAGCGCATGTTGCCCGAGCTGGCGCAGGCTGGCATCGAGAAGGGGTGTCTGGACGTTCTCGAGTATGTTTGTACGGAGATGCTGAACAACGTCCTGGATCACTCAGGCGCGAGCAAGGCGAGGGTCGCGGTGGACTGGAACGTGAACAGCGTCTTGGTGCATGTCGGAGACGATGGGCGGGGTGTGTTCGCCGGTATTCGCGAAGCACTCGCGCTGGACAGCGATGCCGATGCGGCGATGCTCGTCCTTAAGGGCAAAGTCACGACCGATCCCGCAAGGCACACCGGCGAAGGGCTGTTTTTCTCGGCGCGGGTCTGTGAATGGTTCAACTTGCAATCCGCGGGCACAGGGCTCAGCCTCGAGGGCGGAGACGGGCCCTGGGCCTACGAAGCGCCGAACCAGAATGTTTCCGGAACGCACTTGAGATTTCGCGTCAGCCGAACCGCGCCGCCCAAGCTGAGGGAGGTCTTCGACAAGTTCTGTCCGCAACCGGAGTTGCGCTTCACGCGCACGGTCGTCAGTGTGGCGCTGATGCAGCAATCCGACGGTGCCTTGGTGTCGCGCTCGCAGGGCAAGCGGCTGGTCCTTGGCCTGGACCGATTCAGCGCCGTGACTCTCGACTTCACGGGGGTGAGCGAGATTCAGCAAGGCTTCGCCGACGAGGTATTCCGGGTCTGGGCAAACGCACATCCTGACATCGATCTCAGTGTGCTCGGGGCCAATGAGGCGATCACGCGGTCGCTGCGGCATGTCGGGTTCGTCGGCACAGGTTAAACCTCCGCGCAATCCTGCCGCAGGCTCAGTCCACCGGCCTCTGCGCCGCAATCGGGTCCACCTTGCGCGGCCTGATCGCGCTGATTGCCTTGCCGATCAACGGCCAGAACAGCAGCAGCAGCGCCAGCGTCGTGATCGTTCCCACCAGCGGATTCGCCCACATGATCGAGACCTCGCCTTGCGACATGAGCATCGCCTGGCGGAACGAATCTTCCGCCTTGTCGCCCAGCACAAGAGCGAGCACGAGCGGGGCGAGCGGGTAGTCGAGCTTCTTGAAGACGTAGCCGATGATGCCAAAGCCAAGCATGAACCACACGTCGAGCATGGCGCTGTGCACGGTGTACGCGCCGATCGCGCAAATCACGATGATGACGGGCGCGATGATCGAAAACGGAATGCGCAGGATCGAAGCGAACAACGGGACCGTCGTCAGCACGACGATCAGCCCGACCACGTTGCCCAGGTACATGCTGGCGATCAAGCCCCAGACGAACTCCTTCTGCTCGACGAAGAGCAGCGGCCCGGGCTGCAAGCCCCAGATCAGCAAGCCGCCGAGCAGCACCGCGGCGGTGGGCGAACCCGGAATTCCCAGCGCCAGCATCGGCAGCAGCGCGCTCGTTCCCGCGGCGTGCGCCGCGGTTTCAGGCGCGATCACGCCTTCGATTTCGCCGGTACCGAACTTGTGCCCGTTCTTCGACATCTTCTTCGCCAGACCGTAACTCATGAACGACGCCGGCGTCGCGCCGCCCGGCGTGATGCCCATCCAGATGCCCACCAGCGAACTGCGAATCGACGTCACCCAGTACTTGGGCAATTCTTTCCACGTCTCCCACACCACTTTCGTATTGATGCGCGCCGACTTGCCGGAGAACTTCAGCCCCTCTTCCATCGACAACAAGATCTCGCCGATGCCGAACAGGCCGATCACGGCGATCAGAAAGTCGAAGCCGCGCATCAGTTCGGACTGACCGAAGGTCAGACGCAACTGGCCGGTGACGGTGTCCATGCCCACTGCGGCCAGCGCGAAGCCGAGCGCCATCGCTACCAGAATCTTGAAGGGCGAGCCCTTGCCCATGCCGACGAAGCTGCAGAACGTGAGCAGGAACACGGCAAAGTATTCCGGCGGGCCGAACTTGAGCGCGAACTTGGCGACCAGCGGCGCGAGAAACGTGATCATGATGACGGCGACCAGCGCGCCGACGAATGATGACGTGAACGCCGCCGTCAGCGCCTGGCCCGCCTGGCCTTTTTGCGCGAGCGGGTAGCCGTCGAAGGTGGTCGCCACGGACCAGGGCTCGCCCGGAATGTTGAACAGGATCGACGTGATCGCGCCGCCGAACAAGGCGCCCCAGTAGATGCACGACAGCATCACGATCGCCGAGGTCGGCGACATCGTGAACGTGAGGGGCAACAGGATCGCCACGCCGTTCGCGCCGCCCAGGCCCGGCAGCACGCCGATCAGCACGCCGAGCACGATGCCCACGAGCATCAGGCCCAGATTCATCGGCGTCAGGATGACGCTGAAGCCTTGCATCAACGAGCTGATTTCTTCCATGGAGAGTTCAGTTCCGAGAGAGTGGGCGCGGCCGCGCGGTGGTGTATCGCCGAGCCGGGCTCAGTAGCCGAGGAAGCGCAGCGGATCGAGCGAACCCTTGAACAGCGGCACCTTGAACCAGACCTCGAACATCGCGAAGAACAGCGCGTTGACGATCACGCCGACGAGCACGCTCTTCAGCGCCGGGTACTTGCCGAGGATGACCATGAACAGAACGATGTAGATCGCCGAGGCGACGTACATGCCCAGAAAATGAATCGCGAACACGTACGCCGCCGCAGGGGCCAGCACCGACACGACGCGCCCGAGCTGAACTCGGTCGACAAAAGTGTCGGTATCGCGCGCCTTGCTGCCCAGCGCTTGATACAGGATGCCCAGGCTCGATATGCAGATGATGAGCCCGATGAAAAACGGGAAGTAGCCCGCGCCGGGGCCATCGGTCGTCCACGTCGCGCCCAGGCGCCGCGCTTCGAAGACGACGACTGCACCGAGCGCAAACAGGACCGCCGCGACGACGGCGTCGACGTGGTTGTTCTGCGCCACCGCCGGGCTGCCGGGTGGCGGATCTGTGGGGGCGGGATGGGACATGGTCACTCCGGTGATGAACAGGCGCGGCGGTCGTCGCAGCGCCCACGCGCGGATCGCTGGGCTGCCGCGCGTGCCCGCGCCACTGCCGTGGTTGCGCGCCCCCGGCCAGCGCGGGGGCGTGCCGGGTCAGCCTATTTGGCGAGGAAACCGGCTTCCGTCATGAGCTGCAAGTGCAGCTTCTCGGCGCCCTCGAGCCACTTCCGGTACTCGGCACCGGCGACTGATGTGGTGTTGAACGCGCCCTTCTCGATGAACTCTTTCCAGTCCGGCGTCTCGCGTACTTTTTTCATCAGGTCGACATAGTAGGCGGTCTGTTCCGGCGTCACGCCCGGGGCCATGAAGATGCCGCGCAGCATCACGTAGTCGGTGGGGACGCCAGACTCCTTGCACGTCGGGATGTCGTACCACGACATGGTGTCGGTGACCTTGGTCTTGTAAGGCATGCGCTCGTCGTCGAACACGCACAGCGGCCGCAGCGACCCGGCGCGCCACTGCGC
>JBEBHW010000152.1:0-7609 GCA_040081145.1 Burkholderiaceae bacterium | reverse complement strand
GGATTTGATCGTCGGCGCTTCGATCGGCGCGCTCATCGGCAGCGCCTTGGCTGCCGGCCTGTCGATTGCGCAGATCGAAGCGCTCGCTTTTGAATTCGATCTTTATCGATTGGCGCGCTGGTCGCCGAGCCAGGGTCTCCAGCTCGACGGCAGCGGCATCGCGGACTTGGTGCACCACACGCTGGGGGTGCGCCGCTTCTCCCAGTTGCGCACGGCGCTGGCGGTGGTCGCGACCGACGCGCAGCGCAACGCGCCCGTCGCCTTCAATCACGGTGAAATCGGCCCCGCAGTGCAGGCGTCGTGCGCGATTCCGCGCTGGTTTACGCCGGTGCGAATTCGCGGCCGCGAGTTCGTCGACGCCGATGTGTCCAGCCCGTTGCCGGTGAAAGTGGCGCGCGAATTCGGCGCCCGGCGCGTCTTGGCGGTCGACGTGGCCGTGCATCCAGACAAGCCGCGGCCACCGGGAGCCGAGCGTTATCTGGAGAGCGACCGCAGCAAGCGCGCGCAAATCGACGCCGAAGGCCAACTCGCTGACGTGGTGCTGCACCCCAATTTCGGCTACTGGGTCAATCTCAGTCGCGAATTTCGCGAACGGGCGGCGCGTTCGGCCTACGAGCACACGATGCAGCAGGCCGGACACCTGCGCAGCATGCTGGGCTGAGCCCGCAGCGCGGCGGGTTTGGCGCCTGCGCCTGCCGCACTTTTCGGCGCCAGTGACATTTGCAAACAAAGGAAACGCGCCCGCAGCGATAGACTTCCGCCGCCCCAAAGGCGGCTGGTCGCGCCCGCGTGCTCAATGCAACCTCGAGAGGAAATGAACCCGATGAAAAACAATCGCAGTCTTCAGGGCGTCGCCGCCTTGCTTCTTGCCGGGACGCTGGCTTGCGCCCACGCCCAGCTGGCCGCGCCCTATATCGGCGGCGCGATCGGCGACACCGACCTTGGCACGGGAGTTCGCGCCTTCGGCGGCGCCTCGATCACGAGCGTTTTCGGCTGGGAGGCGCAGCTGACGAGTTTTGGCTCGCACACGCTGGCCAACAGCAGCTGCAAGGAATCTGCCTGGGCGCTGGGCGGGGCAGGCACGGCCCGGGCGTCGCTGAGCCCGGTCATCTCGGTGTACGGCAAGGCGGGAGCTCACTACCTCAAGAGTCGATTCTCCGGCTGCGCCACCGCGAACGGCAGTGACGTCGAGCTGGGAGTCGGCGTCGGTCTGTTGTGGCAGTTTTCGCCCAAGGCGGCGTTGCGCGTCGAGTTCGAGAGCATCGGCGGCGTGGGCGGAGACTTCATTTCGCTGGGGGTTCAGTTTCCCCTTTGATGCGAGCTTGAAGCGGCGCCGCGCTCAACGTCGGAACGCGTCTTGGTGCTGCTCGCGCAGCACGTTCTTCTGTACCTTGCCCATCGCATTGCGCGGCAGGGATTCAGCGAGAAAAATCCGCTTGGGAACCTTATAGTTGGCGATTTGCCCTTTCAGCGCGGCGATCAACGCGTCGGGTTCCAGCGTCGCGCCCGCGCGCGGCACGACGACGGCGAGCACCGCCTCGCCGAAATCAGGGTGCGGGGCGCCCACCACGGCACTTTCCAGCACGCCTTCGGCCTCGTTCAAATAACCCTCGATCTCCGCCGGGTAGACGTTGAAGCCCCCGCTGATGATCAAGTCCTTGCTGCGCCCGACGATGGTGAGGCGTCCTTCCGTATCGAGGCTGCCCACGTCGCCGGTTTTGAACCAGCCGTCCTCGGTGAACTCCTCGCGGGTCTTCTCCAGCATGCGCCAGTAGCCGCTGAAGACATTGGGGCCCTTGACTTCGATGTTTCCGACCTCGCCAGGCGGCACCCCGGCTTCTTGCGCCGTGGCAACGCGCACGCCGACGCCGGGCAGGGCGAATCCCACCGTGCCGCCAATTCGTTCGCCATGCTGAAGATGAAACGGGTTCGAGGTGAGCATCAGGGTCTCGCTCATGCCGTAGCGTTCGAGAATCGTGTGGCCCGTGCGCGCGCGGAACTCAATGAAGGTCTCGGACAAGAGCGGCGCCGACCCGCTGATGAACACGCGCATTGCCGAGCACGCTTCGCTCGCCAAGCCGGGTTCGGCGAGCAGGCGCATATAGAGCGTGGGCACCCCCATGAAGACGCTGGCCCGGGCGAAGCTGGCCAGCACTGCCTTGGGCTCGAATTTGTTGAGCCACAACATCTTGCTGCCACTCAGCAATGCGCCGTGGCTGGCGACGAACAACCCGTGCACATGGAAGATCGGCAGCGCGTGGATCAGGACATCGCCCTGGCGCCAACCCCAGTAGTCCCTCAATACCGCGGCGTTGCTGAGCAGGTTGCCGTGCGACAGCATCGCTCCCTTGCTGCGCCCCGTCGTGCCACTGGTATAGAGGATTGCCGCCAGATCGTCAGGCTGCTTGTCGGCGGGAGCGTGCACGTCGCTGTGGAACGCGGCGCGGTCCAGGAGTGTGCCGCTGCGATCGTCATTGAGCGTGAACACGTGTGGCGTGCCGGCCTGGAACGCGACCCTCGAGACCCAGCCGAAATTCTTTGCCGAGCAGACGACGACGCTCGGCTCGGCATTGCCGACGAAGTATTCGAGTTCGTTTTGCCGATAGGCCGGATTCAGCGGCAGGTAAACAAAGCCCGCCCTGAGGACGGCGAGGTACAGCAGCAAGGCCTCGACCGACTTTTCGGTTTGCACGGCGACCCGGGCGTTTGCCGGCAAATCGAGCGAAACCAACAGATTCGCCAACATCGCCGTCGAGCGGTCGAGGTCGCGCCAGGTATAGACGAGTGGCGGGCCGTCGACCGTTTCGACTGCCGGAGTGTCCAGTTCCGCTGGAAAGGCGTCGCGCAAGGCGACAAACAGATTGCGGTTGACGCCCACAGCGTGCGGCTAGTCGAGTTTGGCGCCGGACGTCTTCACCACTTCAGCCCAGCGCTTGATTTCACTGTTGACGAACTTGCCGAAGGCGTCGCCATAGAGGTTGGGCGTCTCGGCACCCAGGCTGTTCCACATCGATTGCATTTCCGGCGTGGCGAGTGCCTTGGCCAGTTCGGCCTGCATGCGCTCGACAATCTCCACGGGCGTTCCCTTGGGCGCCCACAGCGCGTACCACGTCGCGACCTGGTAGCTCGCAATCCCGGCCTCGGCGGTGGTGGGCACGTCGGGGAATCCCGGCGCGCGTCGCGGCGCTGCGACCGCGAGCGCTTTGATGCGCCCGCCCCGGATGTGGTTGGCCGAGGAACCCAGGCCGTCGAACATCAGATCGACCTGGCCGGCAATCAGGTCTTGCAGCGCCGGGCCGGCGCCGCGATAGGGAATGTGCGTAATGAAGGTCTGCGTCTGCAGCTTGAACAATTCGCCTGCAAGATGATGCGACGTGCCGTTGCCCGCCGAGGCGTAGTTCAGGCGCCCTGGATTCTTCCGCGTGAACTCGAGGAATGACTTGAAATCGGCCACGGGAAGCCGCTGCGGGTTGACGACGATGACCTGTGGCACGCTTGCGACCAGGCCGATCGGAACCAGATCCGTCTCCAGGTTGTAGTCGAGTTTCGGGTACATCGACGGCGCGATCGTGTGGTGCACCGCGCCCATGAAGAAGGTGTAGCCATCGGGCGCGGCCCGGGCGGCAATTCCCGCCCCCACCGTGCCGCCCGCGCCGCCGCGGTTGTCGATGATGAATTGTTTGCCCAGGACGCGCGTCAGCGTTGCCGTGAGCGGCCTGGCGAACGCGTCAGTCCCCCCGCCGGCGGGGAACGGCACGACCACCGTGACCGGCTTGTTGGGCCAATTGCTCTGGGCGCCAGAGAACGGGCTTGCGAGCGCTGCGCTCGCCGCCGCGCCGAGGAGCGCCCGACGCCGCAGGTTGGTCGGCAGCGGAATGTGGACCATGATGTCTCCGTGTTTATCGTTGTTGCGGGGCAATCATACGCAACTGCGCCCAGGCCCGATTTCGCGGCACGACGCCCTGCCCGACAGGCGCCGCGAAACCGCCCGCAGGAACGCCGGCGCAATCGGGGCTTGATCCCGGTCAGTGCAAAGGAATACAATCAAAAGCTTTTCAGCACACGTTGCTGCGCTCTTTGACGGGCAGCCTGTTGCGTTTTCGCCATCTGGTCCCGGGTGTTTTGGGACGCGGCGACGCCGGGCCGATCCTGCCCCGGGGCTGCTCGCGCCTGTGTTGAACGCCAGCAAGACTCCAACGGGAACGGGTTTTTTATGCCAACGATCAATCAGCTCGTGCGCCACGGTCGACAGACCGAGATCACGAAATCCAAGTCACCTGCCATGCAGGGCGGGCCGCAGCGCCGAGGCGTGTGCACGCGGGTTTACACGACGACGCCGAAGAAGCCCAATTCGGCCTTGCGCAAGGTCGCCAAGGTGCGCTTGACGAATGGCTTCGAAATCATCTCCTACATCGGCGGCGAAGGCCACAACCTGCAAGAGCACAGCGTCGTGCTCGTGCGGGGCGGCCGGGTCAAAGACCTGCCCGGTGTGCGCTACCACATCGTGCGCGGCTCGCTCGACTTGCAGGGCGTGAAGGATCGCAAGCAGTCGCGGTCCAAGTACGGAGCCAAGCGGCCGAAGAAGGCGTAGTGCTGCGCGCGCGCTTCGCCAGGTTGGAAAGTCGGCCTGAAGGCCGGCCGCAGATTTTTTAGAACGACCGGGAATCGTCCCGGCCGAGTAAGTGGGTGACCCGAATGCGTGGTGGCCCGCGGCGCTTGTCGCAAGACGGGCGCCAACTGAAGCAAAAGGAAGAGTGTCATGCCACGTCGTCGCGAAGTCCCCAAACGGGACATCCTCCCCGATCCGAAATTCAACTCGGTCGACTTGTCCAAATTCATGAACGTCATCATGGAGTCGGGCAAGAAGGCGATCGCCGAGAGAATCATCTACGGCGCACTGGAACAGGTCGAGAAGAAGTCGGGCAAGGATCCGCTCGAAATTTTCGTCACCGCGCTGAACAACATCAAGCCGATGGTCGAGGTCAAGTCGCGGCGCGTCGGCGGCGCCAACTACCAGGTCCCGGTGGAAGTGCGCCCCGTGCGACGCGTCGCGTTGGCGATGCGCTGGCTCAAGGAATCGGCGCGCAAGCGCGGCGAGAAATCGATGGCACAACGCCTGGCCAACGAGCTGCTCGAAGCCGTGGAAGGCCGCGGCGGCGCGATGAAGAAGCGCGACGAAGTGCACCGCATGGCCGAAGCCAACAAGGCGTTCTCGCACTTCCGCTTCTAGGCGTTCCACCCGCGCGGCGCCACGAGCCCGCGCGACCATTGGCCGCTTGAGGGTTGAATAAACCCGCGCGCTGCCCGCGTATTCGTTCTGCAATTGGAGTGATCTCATCATGGCCCGCAAGACCCCGATCGAGCGCTATCGAAACATCGGCATCTCGGCCCACATCGACGCCGGCAAGACGACGACGACGGAGCGCATCCTCTTTTACACAGGGGTGAATCACAAGATCGGCGAGGTGCACGATGGTGCGGCGACGATGGACTGGATGGAGCAGGAGCAGGAACGCGGCATCACGATCACGTCGGCCGCGACAACGTGTTTCTGGAAGGGCATGGACCTCGGCTACGCCGAGCACCGCATCAACATCATCGACACGCCGGGCCACGTCGACTTCACGATCGAAGTCGAACGCTCGATGCGCGTGCTCGACGGCGCGTGCATGGTGTATTGCGCCGTGGGCGGCGTGCAGCCGCAGTCGGAGACCGTCTGGCGTCAGGCGAACAAGTACAAGGTGCCGCGCCTGGCGTTCGTCAACAAGATGGATCGCACCGGCGCGAACTTCTACAAGGTCTACGAGCAGATGAAGTCTCGCCTGAAGGCGAATCCGGTTCCGGTGGTCATTCCCATTGGCGCGGAAGAGAGCTTCACCGGCGTGATTGATCTTGCCAAGATGAAAGCGATCATCTGGGACGAAGCGTCGCAGGGAATGAAGTTCGAGTATCAGGAAATCCCGGCCGGACAGCTCGCCGAGGCACAGAAGTGGCGCGAGAACATGGTCGAGGCGGCCGCCGAAGCCAGCGAAGAGCTCATGAACAAGTACCTCGAGTCGGGCGAGTTGACCGAGGCCGAGATCAAGCAAGGGCTGCGGCTGCGCACGATCGCCTCGGAAATTCAGCCGATGCTGTGCGGTACCGCATTCAAGAACAAGGGCGTGCAGCGCATGCTCGACGCCGTCATCGAATTCATGCCCTCGCCGATCGACATTCCGCCCGTTCCCGGAATGGACGACGACGACAAAGCGACGTCGCGCAAGGCAGCCGACGGCGAAAAGTTCGCAGCGCTTGCCTTCAAGCTGATGACCGACCCGTATGTCGGCCAGCTGACTTTCGTGCGCGTCTACTCCGGCGTCCTGAAGTCGGGCGACTCGGTCTTCAACCCGATCCGCGGCAAGAAAGAGCGCATCGGCCGGATTCTGCAAATGCACGCGAATCAGCGCGAGGAAATCAAGGAAATTCTGGCCGGCGACATCGCCGCCTGCGTGGGTTTGAAAGACGTGACGACGGGTGAGACGCTGTGCGATCCGGATTCGATCATCACGCTGGAGCGCATGGTCTTCCCCGAGCCCGTGATCTCGCAGGCGGTGGAGCCCAAGACCAAGGCGGATCAGGAGAAGATGGGCATCGCGTTGGGGCGCCTGGCTCAGGAAGACCCGTCGTTCCGCGTGCGCACCGACGAAGAAAGTGGCCAGACCATCATCTCGGGCATGGGCGAGCTGCACCTGGAAATCATCGTCGACCGCATGAAGCGCGAGTTCGGTGTCGAGGCCAATGTGGGTAAGCCGCAGGTCGCCTACCGCGAGACGATCCGCAAGGCGGTGACCGACATCGAAGGCAAGTTCGTTCGCCAGTCCGGCGGCAAGGGCCAGTACGGTCACGTCGTGTTGAGCCTGGAGCCGCAGCCGCCGGGCAAGGGCTTCGAGTTTGTCGACGCGATCAAGGGTGGCGTCGTGCCGCGTGAGTTCATTCCCGCGGTTCGCAAGGGCGTCGAAGAATCGCTGCCCGCCGGTGTGCTGGCGGGCTATCCGGTCGTCGATGTGAAGGTGACGCTGACTTTCGGCTCGTACCACGAAGTCGACTCGAACGAGAACGCGTTCAAGATGGCGGCGTCGTTCGGTTTCAAAGACGGTTGCCGCAAAGCGAGCCCGGTAATTTTGGAGCCGATGATGGCGGTGGAAGTGGAAACGCCGGAAGACTACGCCGGCTCGGTGATGGGCGACCTGTCGTCACGCCGCGGCATGGTGCAAGGCATGGACGACATGGCCGGTGGCGGCAAGGTCATCAAGGCCGAAGTGCCGCTGTCGGAAATGTTCGGCTATTCGACCACCTTGCGCTCGATGTCGCAGGGTCGCGCGACGTACACGATGGAGTTCAAGCACTACACCGAGGCACCGAAGAACGTCGCCGACGCGATCATCACTTCTCGGGGCAAGTAAAAAATAGCCGAGAAGAGGCGTCCGGAGGATGCCCCACTCTCGTTTCAAGTCGATAGGAGACAAGTGAAATGGCCAAGAGCAAATTCGAACGCAAGAAGCCGCACGTGAACGTGGGCACGATCGGTCACGTCGACCATGGCAAGACCACGCTGACCGCAGCGCTGACC
>JBEBHW010000151.1:0-7624 GCA_040081145.1 Burkholderiaceae bacterium | reverse complement strand
CACGCCACGCTGCACGGCGTGGGCGACGATCTTGGTCGCGAGGTTTGCGCTGACATTCTGGACCCCGGCAACGCTTCGCGCCGCGGCAATCAAGGCCTTGCGCAGGCCGGCGATCTGGCTCTTGGCGGGGTAGCCGAGTTCAACGTCGAATGCCACCTCGCCGCCTTCGACGCGCAGATTCTTCAGTTGTTTCGTCGTGACGAAGTCCTTGCCCGTGTTCGGATCGATCACGGTTTTCAGGGCTTCGAGCAGGCTGGATTCGGTGACAGAGGGCATGGCGCGGCCGGTGAGGTGAGCAGCGACGAGTCTAGCCTAGGGCCCAGAGGCCCTGACGCCGCGCGGGTTGCCCACGCGTTGTCGTCCGGGCACGCGTATGGCATCATGATGCATCCGCCGTTGATGCCTTGATGCCATGCGTACCACCGTCACCCTGGACCCGGACTTGCAACGCTTGCTGAAAGAAACTGCGCTGCGCAGCGGGCGACCGTTCAAGCAGGTCCTGAACGACGCCGTGCGTGCCGGTTTGCAGCGGCCCGCATCACGCGTGCCGCCGTTCAAGCAGCGCGTGTTTTCGCTGGGACGGACCAAGGTCGACCTCACCAAGGCAGGCGCACTCGCGGCCGAGCTCGAAGACCAGGAGATCCTTGCCAAGGCGCGTCGCAGCCCGCGCAAATGAAAACACCTGACGTGAACCTGCTGCTGTACGCCGTCAATGCGGACAGCCCGCAGCACAAGGCGGCGCGCAGCTGGCTCGAATCGGCGTTCGCCGACGGAGGAGGCGTGGGGTTCTGCTGGCCGGCGCTGGTCGGTTTCCTGCGCCTGTCAACTCGCAGCGGCATTTTCGGCCAGCCGTTGACACTGGAACACGCGCTCGAACTCGTCGATGCCTGGTTGGGCCACCCCGGTGCCCGCCTGATCCCCCCCACCGAACGGCACGCAGCGCTCCTGTCGAGCCTGCTGTTGGGACGCGGTCGCGGCGGCAACCTCGTCAGCGACGCCCACATTGCAGCCTTTGCGATAGAACACGGTGCCGAACTCGGCACTTTCGACCGCGACTTCGAGCAGTTCGCCGGGCTTCGCATGACTCTGCTGAAATAATCCCCCCCATGACCCGCAAGCTCTTCGTCACCACCGCCCTGCCCTACGCCAACGCGGCATTCCACATCGGTCACATGATGGAATACATCCAGGCCGACATCTGGGTGCGCTTCCAGCGAATGCTCGGTCACGAGGTGAACTTCGTCTGCGCCGACGACGCGCATGGCGCGCCGATCATGATCGCCGCCGACAAAGCCGGGCAGACGCCGCAGCAATTCGTCGGCAGAATCGCCGCCGGGCGGCGCCAGTACCTGGACGGCTTTCACATCGGCTTCGACAACTGGCACTCCACCGACGCGCCGGAGAACCATCAGCTCGCCAAAGACATCTACCGGGCTCTGCGCAGGAACGAGCTGATCTCGAGCCGAACCATCGAACAGTTCTTCGACCCGGTGAAGAACATGTTCCTGCCGGACCGCTACATCAAGGGCGAATGCCCGAAGTGCGGCGCGCTCGACCAATACGGCGACAACTGCGAGGTCTGCGGCGCGGTCTACTCGCCCACCGACCTGAAGAACCCGACCTCGACGCTTTCCGGCGCGAAGCCGGTGTTGAAGAGCAGCGAACACTACTTCTTCAAGCTGTCGGATCCGCGCTGCGTCGAATTTCTGGAGCGCTGGACGCAAGACGGCAAGCTCCAAAGCGAAGTCGCGAACAAGGTCAAGGAATGGTTCGTCAAGGGTGAGGATGGCGCAGGGGGCCTCGCCGACTGGGACATCAGCCGCGACGCACCCTACTTCGGCATCGAAATTCCCGACGCGCCGGGCAAGTACTTCTACGTCTGGCTCGACGCGCCGATCGGCTACCTCGCCTCATTGAAGAACCTGTTGGACCGGCGCGGCACGAATGTGGACGGCTACCTCGCCGACCCGGCACTCGAACAGGTGCATTTCATCGGCAAGGACATCGTCACCTTTCACACGCTGTTCTGGCCGGCGATGCTGCATTTCAGCGGGCGCAAGGTGCCGGATCACGTCTTCGTGCACGGCTTCATCACGGTGGGCGGCGACAAGATGAGCAAGAGCCGCGGCACCGGAATCTCGCCGCTGCGCTACCTCGAGCTTGGGCTGAATGCGCAGTGGCTGCGTTACTACATCGCCGCCAAGTTGAATGCGAAGGTCGAAGACATCGAGTTCAACCCGGAAGACTTCGTCGCACGCGTCAATTCGGACCTGGTGGGCAAGTACATCAACATCGCGAGCCGCGCCGCGGGTTTCCTCAGCAAACGTTTCGGCGGCCTGCTCTCGGCGGACCTCGGCGTCGAGGGCCGCACGTTGCTCGACGCCCTGCGCGCCCACCGTGCCGAAGTGCAGCGCCTCTTTGATGAGCGCGAGTTCGGCAAGGCCTTGCGCGAAGTGATGCTCCTGGCGGATCGCGTCAACGAATACGTCGACCAGAACAAACCGTGGGATCTGGCGAAGCACGCCGACAAGAGCGCCGTGCTGCACGACGTGTGTTCGGTGTGCATCGAGGCGTTTCGCATCCTGACGATTTACTTGAAGCCCGTGCTGCCGGCGCTGGCCGAACAAGTGGAGGCGTTTCTGCGCGTCCCGCCGCTGGCGTTTGCCGACGCGGCGCGCTCGATCGGCGGGCACACGATCGGCGAGTACAAACACCTGATGCAGCGCGTCGATGCGAAACAACTCGACGCCCTGTTCGATGCGCCCGGTGCGGTGGCGATTGAACCCGGCGGCGAAACGCTCGCCGCGGAAATCGGCATCGACGACTTCGCCAAGATCGACTTGCGCATCGCCAGAATCGTCAACTGCGAACAAGTCGAAGGCTCCGACAAGCTGCTGCGCTTGACGCTCGATGTCGGCGAGGGGCGCATGCGCAACGTCTTCAGCGGCATCAAGTCGGCCTACAAGCCCGAGCAGTTGGTCGGCAAACTGACGGTGATGGTGGCGAACCTGGCGCCACGCAAGATGAAGTTCGGCGTGAGCGAAGGCATGGTGCTCGCCGCGTCACACGCCGACGACAAAGCGCAGCCGGGGCTGTATGTTCTCGAGCCCTGGCCGGGCGCAACTGCGGGGATGCGCGTTCGCTAGCCGGCGCGACATCCTCCGCCAATGCAATTCCATCGCTTCCGGCCGCGACTGTTTGATGCCGTCTCCGGCTACAACGGCGCGCGCTTTGCGCGTGACCTCGGCGCCGGGCTCACCGTGGGGATCGTCGCGCTGCCGCTGGCGATGGCGTTTGCCATCGCTTCGGGAGTCAAACCCGAGGCCGGCCTGTTCACCGCGATCATCGGCGGCTTCATCGTCTCCGCGCTCGGCGGCTCGCACGTGCAGGTGGGCGGGCCGGCGGGCGCGTTCATCGTCATCGTCTACGGCATCGTCGAGCGCTACGGCTTGCCGAATCTGTTGATCTCGACCGTACTGGCCGGGGTCCTGCTCTTTGCGCTCGGGCTGTTCAAGCTCGGCGCGCTGGTGCGCTACATTCCGGTGAGCATCGTCATCGGCTTCACCAACGGCATCGCCGTGCTGATCGCCCTCTCCCAGGTGCGTGACGCGCTGGGGCTCACGATAGCCAAGCTCCCCGCCGATTTCTTTTCGCAGATCTACACCTACGCGACGAATCTTGGCTCGTTCAACGCCGGCGCGTTTGCGCTGTGCGTCGCGTGCGTGGCCGGCCTGTTCGCATGGCCGCGCCTGTTCAGGCCGGGCTCGCCGTTGCCCGGCGCGATGCTCGAAGCGCGCGCCGTTCGCTTTGCCTCGCACATGCCTGGGCCGATCGTGGCTCTGGTCACGCTGAGTGTGGCTGCGGCGTGGCTCCAGCTGCCGGTGCAGACGATAGGCACGCGCTTCGGCGGAATTCCGCAGTCGCTGCCGGCGTTTGCCTTACCTGACTTTTCCTGGGAGACCGTCAAGCTGTTGTTCATTCCCACGATCACGATCGCGCTGCTGGGCGCCATCGAATCGCTGCTGTGCGCGCGCATTGCCGACAACATGACGGAGCTGCCGCGCCACGACTCGAACCAGGAATTGATGGCACAGGGCGTGGCCAACATGATCGTGCCGTTTTTCGGCGGCATCCCGGTCACGGGAACGATCGCACGCACCTCGACCAACATTCGCGCAGGCTCCACCGGCCCGGTGTCGGGCATGCTGCACGCGGTGACGATTCTGCTCGTCGTGCTCGTCGCCGCGCCGCTGGCACTGCACGTGCCGCTCGCCGTGCTCGCGGGCATCTTGCTGTTCGTCGCGTGGAACATGGGCGAGTGGCACGAGTTCGCGCGGCTGCGCCACTTCAGCGCCGGGCACCGCACCATCATGCTCGGCACGTTTGCCCTGACCGTCGTCATCGACCTCACCGTCGCCGTCGAGGTCGGCCTGGTGCTCGCCTGTGTGTTTTTCATCTACCGCATGAGCACGCTGTTTCGCGTACAGCCGCACCCGGCGGGCGAGTTGCCGCCGGGCGTGCACGTGTTCGAACTCTTCGGCTCCCTCTTTTTCGGTGCGGTGGCCAAGGTCGAAGAACTGCCGGCGCAGTTGCCGCCCGGAACTCGCGCCGTCGTGCTCGAGATGAACCGGCTGATTTCGATGGACACGTCGGGGCTGGACGCGCTGCAACAGTTGCACCGCACCTTGCAACGCCAGGGAATCGCCCTCGTGCTCGCAAACGTCACTGAGCAACCGCTCGCCTTGATCCACCGCACGGGGTTTGACGCGATCCTCGGCGCCGACGCGATCGTGCCGTCGGTCGCCGAAGCAGTGCTCGCGCAAGTTGAGCGCTGACGCCTCCAGCCCCTTCGCCAACCCATGGTGACCAACGTCCTGATCCTGTGCACGCACAACTCGGCGCGCAGCGTTCTCGGCGAAGCGATGCTGAACCATCTGGCTGCGCAGCTCGGCAAGGACGTGCGCGCTTTCAGCGCCGGCAGTGCGCCAAGCGGCCGGATCAACCCGCTCGCGCTCGACGTGTTGCGTGCGGCGGGCGTGGCCACCACGGGGCTGCGCAGCAAGAGCTGGGATGAATTCATCGCCCCCGGCGCGCCGCCCATGCGCGTCGTGATCACCGTCTGCGACAGCGCCGCGAAGGAGCTCTGCCCTGTCTGGCCGGGCGCGCCGGTGCAAGTGCATTGGGGCTACGCAGACCCCTCCCTCGCGCCGGGGGACGAAGCGGCGAAGCGCAGCGCCTTCGAAGCGACGCGGATCGCGATCGCAAAGCGCATGCAGGAATTCCTCGCCTTGCCCTCGGGCACTCTGGGCGACGACTCTGCCCTGCGCACTGCGCTGCTGGCCCTCGGGTCACGCTGACGCCGCCATGCCGGCGATCCCATTGTCCAAACGTTTGGGCGCCGAAGCGCTCGGAACCGGGCTGTTGCTGTGCACCGTGATCGGCTCGGGAATCATGGCCGAGCGTCTGGCCGGCGGCAACGCGGCGATTGCCTTGCTCGCCAACACCGGGGCGACGGTAGCGGGGCTTTACGTCCTGATCGAGCTGTTCGGCCCGATCAGCGGCGCGCACTTCAATCCCGTTGTGACCCTGGTTCTGGGGCTGCGCGGCGAGCTGCCGCGAGCGCGGGTGCCGGCCTACATCGGCGCGCAGCTGCTCGGCGCGATGCTCGGCGCGTGGCTCGCGCACGCGATGTTCGAGCTGCCGTTTCCGCAGTGGTCAACGCATGCACGCAGCGGCGCCGGGCAATGGCTCGCCGAGGCCGTGGCCACGGCAGGCCTGCTGCTCGTCGTATTGCGCGCGCCGCCGCACAAGGCCGCGGCCATGGTCGCGGCGTTTATTGGCGCGGCGTATTGGTTCACTGCGTCAACCTCGTTTGCGAACCCGGCGGCTGCGTTCGGCCGAATGTTCAGCGACACCTTCGCCGGTATCGCGCCGCACGACGTTCCCGGGTTCGTGCTGGCCCAGGCGCTCGGCGCGGCACTCGGTTGGGGCGCGCACCGCTGGCTGGGACCGAAGCCATGAACCCGCTCGCCAAACACGGCCACACCTGGTACCGCTCGCGTCTGGCCTTGCCGGGAGATGCGCCTCGGATCGTCATCGACACCGACACGGCGAACGAGATCGACGACCAGTTCGCCCTCGCCTGGGCTCTGCTCTCGCCGCGCCAATTGCGCCTGGAGGCGGTGTACGCATGCCCGTTTTCGTTCGACCACTTGCGCCGCGAAATGATTCGCGCGCGCAGTGCCCTCGACAACCCGGCCACCGCCTCGCCCGCCGACCTGGAATTGCTGAAGCAGCATGGCGCGCGGCTGGACCACGCGCAGCGCAAGGGCTGGGTGCTCGAGACGCTGAATCTCGCGCCGTTCAATCCACCCGACGTGGGCATGCAGCGAAGTTACGACGAAATCCTCACCGTGTTTCACAAATGCGGCGTCGACCCCGGCGCGCGCGTGCATCGCGGCTCCGCCGACTACTTGCGCTCCCTCGAAACGCCCTTGCGCAGCGCTGCCGCTGAACACCTCGTGCACCTCGCCTTGGCCACGCCGCTCGAGGACCCGCTTTACGTCGTCGCCCTCGGCTGCCTGACAAACGTCGCGTCGGCGCTGCTCATCGCACCCGAGATCGCGCAACGCATCGTCGTCGTCTGGACCGCCGGCTACCCGTCACACGCGCCGCAGCCGAACTTCGCGTTCAATCTCGAGCAGGACATGCTCGCGACCAACGTCGTGCTCGACAGCGGCGTGCCGCACGTCTACCTGCCGGGCTATCACGTCGGCGCGCAACTGCGCCTGAGCTACCCGGAAGTCGAACGCTACGTCGCCGGGCGCGGCGCGATCGGCGACTACCTGCACCACCTGTTCACGCACAACCCGCTGTGGGAGCTGCTGGGCGTCGAGAGCCTGTACGCGCACAGCTGGGTGATCTGGGACATGATCGGAATCGCCTGGCTCATGAACCCGGCGTGGGTGCCCAGTGATTTGACGTCCACCCCCGTGCTTGGCGCCGACCGGCGCTGGCGGACCGATGCCTCGCGGCACCCGCAGCGCGAGGCGTATGCGGTGCAGCGCGATCCGATCTTCGCCGACTTTTTTCGCAAGCTCGAAGCGGCGGCGTGAGCGGCAGGCGCGGTGCGCCCGGCGAGCGCACGACCCGCGCGCCTCGCCGCTTCGCTCTCGCCTCTACGCAAACTCGCGCTCCAGCGCAACAAATTCAGCGCCCACTTCAGCGATCACATAGGCCGACAGGTAACACGCGACGCGCTCGCGGACGTGGCGCACGAGCGCAGCCGCGCTCTGCTGGCTCGACCAGTCTTCGCCGTCTGCGCCTGGCGCTGCGGGCTTGTCTGACAGCACCTGCCACTTCGCGCACCAGGTCACTGCCCACAACCACATCGCTGCGCGCAGCGGCACGAGCCAGGGGCGCCACGCCGCGGCGGCGTCGAAGTGCTGCGCCCACACTTCGTACGCGCTCACGACTTGCGGCACGCTCAGCTCGGCGTAGCTCTGCACGTCCCACGTCGTCGAGGTGAACAACGTCGCGTGCGCCAGGTCCAGCGGCGGCTCGCCGTAGCGCGCTTTTTCCAGGTCGACGAGCACGGCGCTGCCGTCGTCGCGAACGATGAAGT
>JBEBHW010000150.1:0-7662 GCA_040081145.1 Burkholderiaceae bacterium | reverse complement strand
GCCACTTCCCAGCGCACACTGCCCTTGAGCGGGTCCAGGCCCGTCAGGCGCGGGCCCTGGCCGACGAGCAGGGTGTCGTTGAACGGCAGCAGCGCGCCCGAATGCGCGAGCGTCAGCGGGTCGCCAGGGCGTCGGAAGGCCCACAGGCGGCGCCCGTCAAGGGCGTCGAAGGCGTGCACCGAGCGGTCCACGGCGAGCACGAAGATGCGTTCCCCGGCGACCAGCGGCGCATTGCTGACACGCACGCCGAGCTCCTTGCGCCAGATCACTTTGCCGGCTTCGATCACGACGAGTTCGCCGCCGCGCGTGACGACGGCGGCGAAGCGCCCGTCGCTGCCCACGCCGGCGCTGAGCGTCGCGCCGACTTCGGCGCGCCACAGCGTGCGCCCGCTCAAAGCGTCAAGCGCGAGCACGCTGCCGTCGTCGCCGGCGACGGTGAAGACATTGCCGTTGACGGCGATCGCAAGCGGGAACTTGACGCCGTCGATGCGCTCGTTCCAGACGATTTTCCCGGCGATCTTCGGCGCAAGCGGCTCGAGCGGTTTGGGCGAAGGCTTGTCCGCTGCGCAAGCCGCCAGAACCAGACACGCCGCCCAGATCAGGCGGCGCCAGCCGCTCATTGTTTCGCCCCGCCGGCCTTGACGGGTTCTTCGGCCGGGGCTGCGCCCAGCGCCGCGAGTTTGGCGTCGATCAGGCGGCGGTAGCTGACCTTCGGATCCATGGCCTTCCAGGCTGCGGAGTAGGCGGTCTTGGCATCGTCGAGCTTGCCCTGCGCCGCGAGCACGTCGCCGCGCCGGTCGGCGACCAACGCCACAAAGTCTTTCGCGCTCGCTGCGTCGAGTTGTTTCAAGGCGTCGTCGTACTTCTTCTGATCGAGCAACACGCCGGCCAGGCGCAGCCGCGCAATCGTCTGGTACTCGGCTTCGGCGGCGTTCTGACCGACCCATTCTAAGGTCGAAACGGCACCGTCCACCTGGCCTTTGTCGACCTGGATCTTCGCCGTCAACAGACCCGCCTGCTGCGTGATCGTGGTGCGCGGGAAGCGTTCCTTCATGTCGTTGAAGATGCCTGCCGTCTTCGGCGCGTCGCCGGCCTGCGCCGCCTTGTCGAGCTCTTCGAAAATCGCGCTCGCCTTGGAAGCCTGGTCACGCTGCCAGTAGTTCCAGCCGTTCCAGGCGGCGTAGACGCCGAGCACCGCGATCAGCGCCCACGTGATGAGGTTGCCGTAGTCTTTCCAGAACGCCTTGAGCTGGTCGAGCTGTTCTTGTTCTTCGAGGTCGAGATGCGTGGCCATGGCGCGAGAGCTGATTTTCAGGGAAGGCGAGATTATGCGTTGCGCAGCTCGGCGGCCCAGCGCTGCACGTCGGCAAGCACCAGGCCGCGCTGGGCTCCTGCCGGGTCGCGCAAATCCTTGCATGTGACCTCGCCGCGCGCCAGCTCGTCGTCGCCGAAGATCAAGGCGTAGCGTGCGCCACTCGCGTCGGCGCGTTTGAACTGCGACTTCATGCTGCCCCAGGCGTCGCGGCCCGCCGCGTGCATCTGCACCGCCACGCCCTGCGCGCGCAGTTCTTCGCAGGCGGCGATAGCGGCGGGCATCGCCGGCGCCGCGGGGACTATGGCGTAAACGTCGGGCGCGCTGGCCGGCGCTTCAACGCCCAGTGCTTCGAGCAGGAGCAGCATGCGTTCGATGCCCATGCCCCAGCCGATCGCTGGCGTGGGTTTGCCGCCGAGTTGCTCAAACAAGCCGTCGTAGCGGCCGCCGCCGCACACCGTGCCTTGCGAGCCGAGCTTGTCGGTGATCCATTCGAACACCGTCAGGTTGTAGTAGTCCAGGCCGCGCACCAGGCGCGGGTTGATGCGGTATGGCTGGCCCGCGGCGTCCAGCGCGGCGCGCACCGCATTGAAGTGGGCCAGCGTCGCCTCGCCGAGGAATTCCATCAGCTGCGGCGCGGTGTCCACGACGCCCTTCATCGCCGGATTCTTCGTGTCCAGGATGCGCAGCGGATTGCTGTGCAGGCGCCGCCGCGCGTCTTCGTCGAGCAGCTGCGCGTGCGCTTCGAAGTGGGCAATCAGCGCTGCGCGATGGGCCAGGCGCTCCGCCGGCTGGCCGAGGCTGTTGATCTCCAACCAGACATGCTCTTGCGGAATTCCCAGGTCGCGCAGCAGCGCGCGGCACATCAGGATCAATTCGGCGTCGACGTCCGGCCCCGCGAGCCCGAGCGCCTCGGCGTCGATCTGGTGAAACTGGCGGGAGCGCCCCTTCTGCGGCCGCTCATGACGGAACACCGACACCTGCGACCAGACGCGCAACGGCCCGTTGTAGAGCGCGTTGTGCTCGATCATGGCGCGCACGATGCCGGCGGTGGCCTCGGGTCGCAGCGTCAGCTTGTCGCCATTCATCGCGTCGACGAAGGAATACATCTCCTTCTCGACGATGTCGGTCACTTCGCCCAGGCCGCGCACGAAGAGCGCGGTCGGCTCGACGATGGGCGTGCGCACGTTGGCGTAGGCGTAACGCGCCATGAGCGCGCGCACCTTGTCTTCGAACCACTCCCAGCGCGCCGAATCGGGCGGCAGGATGTCGTTCATTCCCTTGACGGCTTGCAACGCTTCGGCCATGGTGCTTCGTGAGGTCGGTGGTAGAAACCGCCGAGGCGGCGGCGCGGTCTTCGCAGCGCGCGGCGTGACGTGCGTCAGGCCGGCGCTGTGGGATGTTCGTGCGCCGCGCCGAAGCGCTTCTCGACGTAGCTTTCGACGATCGCGTGGAACTCGCGGACGATGCCTTCGCCGCGCAGCGTGAGGGCTTTTTCACCGTCGATGAACACCGGCGCCGCGGGCGCCTCGCCGGTGCCCGGCAAGCTGATGCCGATGTCGGCGTGTTTGCTCTCGCCCGGGCCGTTGACGATGCAGCCCATCACCGCGACTTTGAGCGTCTCCACACCCGGATAGCGCGTTTTCCACAGCGGCATCTGGGCGCGCAGGTAGTCGTCGATCTGTTTGGCCAGGTCCTGGAACGTCGTGCTCGTCGTGCGCCCGCACCCCGGGCACGCGGTGACGCTGGGATTGAACGCGCGCAGGCCCAGCGATTGCAGGATTTCGCGCGCGACCACCACTTCTTGCGTGCGGGCCTCGCCGGGCAGCGGCGTGAGCGACACGCGAATCGTGTCGCCTATGCCCTCTTGCAGCAACAGCGCGAGCGCTGCGGTCGACGCGACCGTGCCCTTCGTGCCCATTCCGGCTTCGGTGAGGCCCAGGTGCAAGGCGTAGTCGCAGCGTTGGCTTAGGCCCCGGTACACGCTCACGAGATCCTGCACCGCCGACATCTTGCACGACAGGATGATCTGTTCGCCGCGCAGGCCGAGTTCCTCGGCGCGCTGCGCCGACTGCAGCGCCGACGTGATGAGCGCGCGGTACATCACCTGCTGCGGCTCGTGCGGCTGCGCGAGTTTCGCGTTCTCGTCCATCAGCTCGGCCAGCAGTTCCTGGTCCAGACTCCCCCAGTTCACGCCGATGCGCACCGCTTTGTCGTGTTTCGCGGCGATCTCGATCATTTGCGCGAACTGGCGGTCGTGCTTGTCGCCCTTGCCGACGTTGCCCGGGTTGATTCGGTATTTGCTGAGCGCTTGTGCGCACGCCGGAAAGTCGGTCAGCAGGCGGTGCCCGTTGTAGTGGAAGTCACCGACCAGCGGCACGTCGATGCCCATGCGGTCGAGCTGCTCGCGAATGTGCGGCACCGCTTGCGCCGCCTCGGGCGTGTTCACCGTGATGCGCACCAGCTCCGAGCCGGCGATCGCGAGCTCCTTGACCTGGATCGCGGTACCGATCGCATCCACCGTGTCAGTGTTCGTCATCGACTGCACGCGCACCGGCGCGTCGCCGCCCACCGTCACGACATGCGAGCCCCAGCGCACCGTCGCCTGGCGGGTGCTGCGCCGCGCCGGCAACGCCGCGGGAATTAAATCGGAATCAAGTGACCACAGATCGGCCATCGCTTTGCCTCGTTCCAGTTTCGCGCTACTGCAGCTCGATGCGCGCGACGTTGTCGCGCGTAAATGATCGCAAGTCCATCGCCTTGCCGCGAAACGCGATTTGCGTCGCCCTGACGTTGCCCACCGTCACTTTGAGCGGCGTTGCGCCGTTGAGTCCCACCGCTTCGCCGGCGCGCAGCTCGCGCGACAACAGGAGTAAGCCTTGTGCATCGTGCACCTGGACCCACACCGCCTCGGAGGTGCGCAACTGCAGCAAACCGGCCGGTGCCGCCGCCGGCAACCTTGCGACCGCCGTCACCGGGGCAGCGGCTGGCGGTGCCGCAGCAGCCACCGGCGTTGCGGGCGCGGGCACAGCCGCCATGACCTGCGGCGCAGGGCGAGCGGGCGCGGGCGTGGCCTCGGCTGCCGGCGCCGGGACGGGCGCCGCGCGCGCCACATCGACGGGCGCCACGACGCTGCGCTCCAAAGCCGGCGTGGCAGGGGCACTCGGGGGCGCCGCAGACTCCGATCCGGGCGGCGCGGTGACCACCGTGCTCACCATTTGAGGCGCCACCGCAGGCGATTCCGCAGCCGCAGTCGCGGCGCGCGGCGACACCTTGGCCGGCGCCTGCCAATTCGACGAGGGCAAGAAATAGAAGAGCAGCGCACCCGCAATGAGCAGCGCAGCGCCCCCCAGAAACGGCAGCAGCTTGCCCCACCAGTCGTCCGGGAGAAGCTGGGTGGGTCCTTCGCGGTATGGCGTGTTCAAACCGACGTGGATCCGGTCCAGGCGCTGCGTGGGGGTTCGCGGCAGCAAGGCCAGCACCGGCGCCGGGTCGATCTTCAGGGTGCGGCACATGGTTTGCGCGAGGGCGCGCACGAACACCGGGTCGGGCAATTGTTCGAGCTGGTCGGCCTCGATCAACTCGACCCTGCGCGCCGTCACTTTCAACAGCGCGGCGAACTCGTCCAGCGGCAGCCCCGCTTGCTCGCGCGCCGCGCGCAGCAACGCCCCGGCGGTGACTGCCGGAACCGGCGGCGGCGCCGCTTCGGGGGCTTGCGCTTCACTCATCGAACTGGCCACGCTCGAACGCCGCGGCTTCGCGCGATTCGGGAAAGCGCCGCCGCAACTGTTGCCCCAGTTCCTGGCGCACGCGGGTCTGCCCGAGGCGATGCTCGATTCGCGCCGCGAGCCACAAGGACTGTGCCGTGGCGACTTCGCTCACGGTATTCACCTTGCGCACATGAAAGCGCGCACGTTCGTATTCCTTGCGTCGGTACAGCACGTCGGCGAGCGTGAACGCGGCGCTCGCGCTACCGGGGTCGAGCTCGCTCGCGCGCACCAGGCTGCGTTCGGCCGGCTCCAACTGGCCGGCTTGCAAATAGCAAATGCCCTGCGTCAGATAGGTGCGCGCACTGTCGCGATAGCGCGGCACCGCCAATGCCTGCTCGAACTGCGCATGGGCTTCGTCAAAACGCTTGCGCTGGCAGAGGTACCAACCAAGGTTTTGCATCGTGTCGGCGTCGCGTGCATTGAGTTGCAGCGCGCGCCGAAAGCTTTCTTCGGCGAGCTTGTCGTCGCCCAGGCTCGCGTAAATGAGGCCACGCAAATTGAACGCCTCGCTTTGCGTGGGGTCGGCCTGGATCGCCATCTTCACCTGGTCCAGCGCGAATTCCATCTGGCCGCGGCCGAAATACGCGCCGGCGAGTTCGAGCCGCACCCGCGCGCGCTTGCTCGCGTCGGATTCATCGGACGCGGTGATGCGGTCGCGCGATTCGTCTGCAGGCGGCGTGACGCAGCCGGCCAACACGGCCGCCAGCACTGCGCCCAGCAGCACCGCGCCCACGCGAATGTCCCGACAAGTCATGCGGCGCGGCCTTGCGGCGTCTCCCCGCCATTGGGCGCCGTGCGACCCAGCGCCGCGTCGGGCCTGGCGTGCCAGCGCAGAGGCACCTGCAGCAAACGCGCCTGGATGTGCGTGCGATCTTGCACTTCGCCGGCGAGTTGCCCGCACGCCGCAGCGATGTCGTCGCCGCGCGTCTTGCGCACCGTCGCCACCAGCCCGGCGTTCAGCAACACCGCGGCAAAAGCCTGCACGCGCTCGGGCGGCGAGCGCTTCATTCCCGACTGGGCGAAGGGATTGAAGGGAATCAAATTCACCTTGGCCGACAGGCCGCGGCCAGCGCGCGCCTGAGCGCCCTGCGGCCCGATCAATTCGACAAGCTGCTGCGCCTGTTCCGGCGCGTCGTTCACGCCGTCGAGCAGGCAATACTCCAGAGTGATGAAGTCGCGCGGCGCGCGCTCCACGTAGCGCCGGCACGCGGCGAACAACTCTTCGATGCCGTACTTGCGGTTCAGCGGAACGAGCTCGCTGCGCAGCACGTCGTCAGGCGCGTGCAGCGACACGGCGAGCGCCACCGGGCAATCATCGCGCAAGCGGTCGATCATGGGCACGACGCCGGAGGTCGACACCGTCAGGCGCCGGCGCGACAAGCCGTAGCCATGGTCGTCGAGCATGATGCGCAGCGCTGGGAGCAGCGCCGCGTAGTTTTGCAGCGGCTCGCCCATGCCCATCATCACGACGTTGCTGATGACTCGGTCACCCGCTGCCTCGCCCAGGCGTTGGCGCAATTGATGTTCCGCAAACCAGAGCTGGGCGACGATCTCGGCGCTGCTCAGGTTGCGGCTGAAGCCTTGATGGCCGGTTGCGCAAAAGCGGCAGCCCACGGCACAGCCGGCCTGCGACGAGATGCACAGCGTGCCGCGATCGGCCTCGGGAATGAACACGCTCTCCACGGCGTCGCCCGCGCCCACGTCGAACAGCCACTTGACGCAGCCGTCCGAAGCGAGCTGTTCGCTGAGCACGGGCAGCGCAGCGACACGGGCGCGGCCGGGCAAGGCCTCGCGCAGCGATTTCGCCAGGTCCGACATCGCCGCAAAGTCAGCCACTCCCTGGCGGTGCATCCAGCGAAACAACTGCGTCGCACGAAACGGCTTTTCGCCGAGCAGCGCGCAATACGCAGCCAGGCTCGGCCGATCCAACCCCAGAAGGTTCACCGCCCCGGGCGCTGCGTCAAGCGCGACGCTCGGGGTGAGTGGGTTCACAGCCGGGGCAGGCAACATGCGATCAGCGTGCGTAGACGCTCATGGCGGGAAAGAAGAACCCGATCTCTTGCGCAGCCGTCTCGGGCGCGTCCGAACCGTGCACTGAATTCGCGTCGATGCTGTCGGCAAAGTCGGCGCGAATCGTTCCCGTGGCGGCCTTCTTCGGATCCGTTGCGCCCATCAGGTCGCGATTCTTGGCAATCGCGTTGTCGCCCTCGAGCACCTGAATCATGACTGGGCCGGAGATCATGAATTCCACCAGATCCTTGAAGAACGGGCGCGCCTTGTGCACCGCATAAAAGGCTTGCGCTTGTTCGCGCGACAAGTGGATCATCCGCGCCGCGGCGATTTTCAAGCCCGCGCCTTCAAAGCGCGCGTAAATCTGGCCGATGACGTTCTTGGCAACCGCGTCGGGTTTGATGATCGACAGCGTGCGCTCGAGACTCATATGGTTTTCTCCTGAACTGACATGGGGTAGGCAAAGGTGACGAGTTTAGCGGCGCGGCCTGCGGGCCACGACGTGTGGGCATTGAAGTCAGCGGCCGCGACGTCCTCCGCCGCCTCCGCCGAAACCGCCCCCGCCACCAC
>JBEBHW010000149.1:0-7670 GCA_040081145.1 Burkholderiaceae bacterium | reverse complement strand
CGCTTGACGCGCAACTTTAACGCTGCCCCAGCGCCGGCAAGATGAGCAACTCCAGCATCGACCTCGCCACCTTCAAGGAACTGCAAGACACTGCCGGTGCCGACTTCGCCACGGAGCTGGTCGACACCTTTCTCGAAGACGCGCCGAGCATGCTTGCGCAATTGCGCACTGCGCTGGCGGCGGGCGACGCCGATACGTTCCGGCGCGCCGCGCATTCGCTCAAGTCGAACAGCCTGACTTTCGGTGCGCTGGCGCTGGGCCAGGCCGCACGCGAGCTGGAACGCCAGGGGCTCGTGTACGCGCGACAGAGCGGCGCCGACGGCGTGATGCCGCTGGATGCACTGGGCCACGAATACGCCCGCGTCGCGGCGGCGCTCAAAGAGTTGTGCAATGGCTGAACAGCGCGAGGGCGCGGCGCGGCTGCTCATCGTCGACGACAACAAGGTGAACCGCCTCCTGCTCGCGCGCAACGTGGAGCTGCAGGGCCACCGTTCGTCCAGCGCCGAGAACGGCCGCATCGCGCTCGACATGTTGCGCCGCGAGTCGTTCGACCTGCTGTTGCTTGACATCGAAATGCCGGTCATGGACGGCTTCGAGGTGCTCGAACACCTCAAGGCCGACGTGAAGTTGCGCGATGTGCCGGTGCTCGTGACGTCGTCGCTCGAAGGCCTCACCAACATCGTGCGCTGCATCGAACTCGGCGCCGAAGACTACCTGAGCAAGCCGATCAACCCGGTGCTGCTCAAGGCGCGCATCGGCGCCAGCCTGGAAAAGAAACGCCTGCGCGACCAGATGCGCGACATGGTGCGGCGCTTCGCCACCGCCGAGGTGGCGCAAGACCTGCAGCAGTCGGGCTTCGCTTTGGGCGGCAAACGCATTCGCGGCACGGTGATGTTTGCCGACATTCGCGGCTTCACTTCGCTCGTCGAGTCGCAACCGCCCGAAGAAACGCACGACCTGCTGAACGCCTATTACGCGCTGATGTTCGACGCCATCGGCAACCACGGCGGTGTGGTGAACCAGATGATCGGCGACGGCCTCATGGCGATTTTCGGCGCGCCACTGCCCTTGGAAGACCACGGCGCGTGCGCAGTGCGCGCGGCGCTGGAGATGACGGAGCTGATAGAACTCTTCAACCAGGACCGGCAGTTCAGCGGCAAGCCGCTCATCGCCATCGGCGTGGGCATCGCCACCGGCGACATGGTCGCCGGCTACACCGGCACCCAATCGCGCGCAACCTACACCTGTATCGGCGACACGGTGAACCTCGCGGCCCGACTCGAAGCGCACACGAAGGTCGCGAAGCGCACGATCCTCATCGACGACACAACGCGCTGCGCGCTGGCTTCTGGCGTGAGATGCGACACCTTGGAGCCGGTTCAATTCAAGGGCAAGGCGGCGGCCGTCGATGTGTTTGCGGTCGGGGCGGGGTAGGGGCCCAATGGCAATACGAGGTTGACGACCCCGCTTTCGTCGGGCTTGGTGGCGTCGGTGGCGAAACCGAAATGTTGGGTCAACTCCAGCATGCCGCTGTTCTCGCGCAGCACCATCCCGACCAATCGCTGCAGGCCGCGACCGCGTGCGTAGCGAACGATTTTGTCGAGCAGGAGGTGGCCCAAGCCCAGGCGCTTCATGTCCGAGCGCACGATGATCGCGAACTCGGCCTCTAGGTTGTTCGGGTCTGCGACGGCGCGCACCGCGCCGATCGTTTCGCGCACGCCATCGGCGCGGCTGCGCTCGGCGATGAACGCCATCTCGCGCGCGTAGTCGATCTGCATGAGTCGCGCGAGTTCGCTGCGCGGCAACTCGCGCCGCGTGTAGAAAACGCGCATGCGGATGTCTTCGGGCTCGAGTCGCTCGATGAACTCGCGGTGCTGGAGTTCGTCTTCCGGGCGGATCGGACGCAGCGTGAGCGGCGCGCCGTGCCATTGAATCGTTTCCACGAGTTCGGCCGGGTAAGGCAGGATCGCGAAGTGCGCGGTGCCGGCGGGTTTGGCAGCAGCGATGCGCACGCGCGCGTCCAGCGCGATGACGCCCGATTGATCGGCGAGCAGCGGGTTGATGTCGAGTTCGGCGAGTTCGGGCAGGTCGGCGAGCATGCAGGAACAGGCGGTGAGCACGTCCACCACGGCAGCAAGATCGGCCGGCGGCCGGTCGCGATAGCCCGCGAGCAGTTTCGCAACGCGCGTGCGCGAGATCAGCTCGCGTGCCAGCACGTCGTTGAGCGGCGGGAGCGCGACGGCGCGGTCACCCACGACCTCGACCGACACGCCGCCCTGGCCGAACAGCAGCACCGGGCCGAACACCGAATCGACGCTGACGCCCACGATCAGCTCCTGCGCGTGCGGGCGTTGCACGAACGCTTGCAGCGCCAGCGCGTCGATGCGCGCCTGCGGCCGTTCGCTGCGGACGCGCTGCAGCATGGCCTGTATCGCGGCGCGCAGTTGCGCTGCGTCGCGCAGATTGAGCTGCACGCCGCCGACCTCGCTCTTGTGCGTGATGTCGGGCGAAACGAGTTTTAGCGCGACCGGGTAGCCGAGGTCGTGCGCAGCAGCCAGGGCAGCGTCTTCGGTCGGCGCGACGGTGACGCTCGGCACGGTGGGAACCAGGTAGGCCTGCAGCAGCGCCTTGCACTGCGCCTCACCTAACCACTCCTGGCCGCGCGCGAGTGCACCGGCAATCACGGCGCGCGCGGCGCTCACGTCGAACACCGGGCGCAGCGGGGTGGCCGGTGGCGCTTCGAGCAACAGCTCCTGGTTGCGCCGGTAGGTGACGAGCAGGGAAAACGCGCGCACCGCTTCTTCGGGGGTCGCATAGTCGGCAATGCCGGCGTGTTGAAACGTCTCGCGCGCCTCTGCGACCGCAGCGTCGCCGAGCCAGCAGCCCATGACGCGGTCGCGTGCGGGTGCGGCCAGCGGCGCGCACGCCGTGGCGATCGCCGCGCTCGCCAGGATGGCGGTGGGTGCGTGCATGAAGAGTACTGCGCCGGCGGCGGGTTCTGCGAGCAGCGCTTGCAAGGCCGCGGTGTAGCGCTCGACGGGCGCGTCGCCGATGATGTCGATCGGGTTGGCGCGCGACCACGTGGCCGGCAGCACCGCGTCGAGCTGGTGCAGCAAGGACTCGCTGGGCTCCCACAGCGCCACGCCCAGGAGCGCCGCGGCGTCGGCGGCCATCACGCCGGCGCCGCCGCCGTTGGTGAGGATCGTCAGCACCTCGCTGCGGTTGCCGCGAAAGCGCGCGAGCGTCTGCGCGGCCATGAACAGGTCTTGCAGCGTGTCCACGCGCAGCATGCCGGCGCGCCGGATCGCGGCGTCGAAAACGATGTCGGAGCCGGCCAGCGCGCCGGTGTGCGACGCCGCTGCCTTGACGCCGTTGCCGGCGCGTCCGGCCTTGACGACGATCACCGGCTTGTTGCGCGCGGCCGAGCGCGCCGCCGACATGAACTTGCGCGGCTGTTCGATCGACTCGATGTACAGCAGGATCGCGCGCGTCGCGGCGTCGGTGGCCAGGTGGTCGAGCAGGTCGCCGAAGTCGACGTCGGCGTGTTCGCCCAGCGACACGAGGTGCGAAAAACCGATGCGTCGCGACTTGGCCCAGTCGAGCATCGCCGTCACCAGCGCCCCCGATTGCGACACGAAGGCGAGCTCGCCGGGCAGCGCATCCGTGTGCGCAAAGCTCGCGTTCAAGCCGATCTGCGGCGTCATCAGACCGAGACAATTCGGTCCGAGCACGCGCAACACGTGGCCGCGCGCGGCGTCGAGCGCGGCTTGTTTTTGCGCGGCGCTGAGCCCCGCCGTCATGACGATGGCGGCGCGCGTGCCGGCCGCGCCGAGCTCGGCGATCAGACCCGGTACGCTGGCCGGGGGCGTGCAGATGACGGCCAAGTCCGCAGGCGCGGGCAAGTCGGCGACCCGCGCAAAAACGCGCGCGCCGAGCAGCTCGCGGTATTTCGGGTTCACGGCGTGCACCGGCCCCTTGAAGCCCGCGCCCAGCAGGTTGCGCCACACCGTGGCGCCGACGCTGCCGGCGCGCGCCGACGCGCCGATCACGACGATCGAGCGCGGCGTGAAGAGTCGGTCGAGGTTGCGGATGCTCATGAATGCCTCAAGGCCGCCTCGCGGCGACCGTCACCCGAAAGGATCGCGGAACGTGGCCAGGCCAAATTTCCACGAACGATGCCGTCAATACATGACCAGCACCGGCATCGTACTGCGCGCCAGCACCTGCTGCGTGTGCGAGCCGAAGACAAGGCGCCCGACGGTGCCGCGGCCGTGCGTCACCATGACGATCATGTCGCACGCGTACTCTTGCGCTGCGTGCACGATGGCCCCGGCAATGTCAGTCGCGTGCAGGGCATGGCCTTCGAAGCCGACGCCGGCGCGCTGCGCCTGCGCTTCGAAGCGCTGCAGCAATCGTTGTGCGCGTTCCTCGGCGCGCGCTTCTTCGACGCTGATCGTCGAACTGCTTGTGGGCAAGGGCACCGGCGCCTGCGCGATGAAGCCGACGATCGATGCGCCGAGCTGCACCGCCAGCGCCACGCTTGCGTCGATGGCGCGCGCCGTGAGTTCGGCGCCGTCGATCGGCACGAGCAGGCGCTTGAACATCGGGGACGCGGTGGCACACATGGTGCGCAGGGTAGCCCGCGCCGCGGCGGCGGCCCTTGACCTTGCTCAATGCGCGCGTCGCGGCATGACAAATCGGCCTCTTGATTTTGCGCAACGGGCACCGAGATGTGATGTCTAGAGTGTCTGGTGCCGGTGCTTCCGGTGCCCCGATGTGTGGCCCATTGAGAACAGGAGTTTCAGATGAACAACTTGACCCGTTTTGAACGCGAGTTTTTCCCCGACTTGTTTCGTCGCTTTGCCATTCCGATGAGGGCCGAGGTCGAAACGCCTGGCGAGATTCGTGTCGATGTGACCGAGGAAGAAAAGGGTTACGTCGTGCGCGCTGAAATCCCCGGCGCGAAGAAAGACGACATCCGTGTGCAGGTCGACGGCAACGCGGTGTCGATTCGCGCCGACGTGAAGAAGGAGCAGGAGAGCAAGACCGGCCGCATGCTGCTCAAGGAAACCTACGCGGGCAGCAGCACGCGCGCCTTCACGCTTGCGCACGAGATCGACGACAAGGGGGCGGTGGCCAAGCTCGAAGACGGCGTGCTGACGCTGAACCTGCCCAAGCGCAGCGGCGCGGGTAGCCGCCTGTTGCCGATCGTTTGAAGTGGCTTGCGGGGCCCCGGGCGGGCCCCGCTGTCCACGGCGGCCCGGTTCGGCCGTAACATCCGCAGCCTTGCACCGAGCGCGATGGATTCGGTGCTTCTCAACCGTGGAGACTGCAATGAACCGAACTCGCGCAACTGTTGTCCTGAGCCTTGCCCTTGCCGTGGGGGCGCTCTGGGGCTGCTCGACGCCCGTGCCGCCCGCGCCCGCCGCGCCGAGTTCCCCGGCAGTTCCCGACGCGCCGCCGCGCTCGGGCGTTCCCGATCAATTCCAGTCGCCAGCCGCAGCGCCATCGCAGGCCCAGCCGAGTGGCACGACGCAGGCTCAGGTCGGCTCCACCGCCTTGCCCGAGCATCTGGACCCGAACAGCGCGCTGAATCGCGAGCGAAGCGTCTTTTTCGCTTTTGACGACTCCAACGTCGCCCCCGAGTACATGCCGCTCGTCGAGCGCCACGCCAAGTACCTGGCGTCGAATGCCAACGTTGCGGTGCGCATTGAGGGGCATGCCGACGAGCGCGGCGGGCCGGAGTACAACCTCGCGCTCGGCCAACGCCGCGCGGAAGCGGTGGCACGCTCGCTGCGCCTGCTGGGCGTCACCGGGACGCGCGTCGAAGCGGTGAGCTACGGCGAGGAGCGGCCCAAGGCGGCAGGTCACGACGAAGCCGCGTGGTTGCAGAACCGCCGCGCCGACATCGCTTATCCGCGTCGCTGAGCGGCGCGTCGCGTCGCGTCGCGTCGCCCGAGTTCCGGGCAGTGCGCAGCGAGGCGCATGCCGAACTGGAGCGCGCCTGGAACTCGTCAACTCCTCGTTCGTCGATCGCAGTTCCTCGCTGGTCAAAGTTAACCCGCTCGCGCAGAAGTTGGAATTGACGCCGTCGGGGCTGGCTTTTCCGGGTTACGGCGGGTTGCCGTGACGCTGACAATCTTCGCCAGAACTCCTGGGGGATTCAATGGCGCAAATCAACGACCGGGTTCAGGGCCGAGTGTTGCGCGGCAACGCGTTGGCCCGGCGCAGCCCAGTCATCGCGGCCATCGTGGCCTGCGTGGCCTGCGTGGCGCACTGGGCGCCTGGCGCGGCCCAAGCGCCCGCCCCGGCGGCACAGCATTTGCGGATCGTCGGTGGCCTGGGTGCCTTGAACCAGTACACACGCCATGAAGAACCGTTCTGGACCCGCGAACTGGCGCGGCTCAGCGGCGGGCGCGCCAGTGCCGAAATCGTGCCGTTCGACCGGGCGGGAATCCGTGGCCAGGAGATGCTGCGCCTCGTGCAACTCGGCGCCGTGCCATTTGGCACCTCGCTGCTCAACCTGAGCGCGGCGCACGATGCCGAGTTTGGTGCGCTCGACCTGGCCGGGCTGAACCCGGACGTGACGACCTTGCGGCGCAGCGTCGGCGCCTTCCGCGGCCACCTGGAGAAGGTGTTGCGCGATCGGTATGGCAGCGAACTCCTGGCGCTCTACGCCTACCCCGCGCAGGTCACGTTTTGCGCCAAGCCAATCGCCGGTCTTGCCGATCTGGCAGGGCGGCGCATCCGCGTTTCGAGCGCCACGCAGTCCGATTGGGTAGTTTCGCTCGGTGCCACACCGGTGCAGACGCCGCTGGCCGAGATCGTCGCGAACGTGCGCAACGGCAACATCGATTGCGCGATCACCGGCACGATGTCGGGCAATACGATAGGCCTGCACGAGGTCACGAGCCACATCCAGACGACGCCGGTGAACTGGGGGTTGGCGGCCTTCGTCGCCAATGGCGCGGCGTGGAGCGCCTTGCCCAAAGACATCCAGGAGCTGCTGCGCCGCGAATTGCCCAAGCTGGAGCAGGCGATCTGGGCCGAAGCGGCGAGCGAGACGAGTGAAGGAATTGCCTGCAATATCGGCGCGCCGGCGTGCGCCAGCGGGCGCAAGGGCCGCATGACGGAAGTGCGCGAGAGCGCGGCAGACGCGAATCGACGCCGCGACATCCTCGTGAAGAGCGTGCTGCCTGGTTGGCTCAAGCGCTGCGGCCCGCAATGTGCCCCGGTCTGGACCCAAACCCTCGGACCGAGCAGCGGCATCGGATTGCCCGGACCTTGATACCTGCTGTGGGCCCCGCAACCGGCAGCCCGCCCCCGCCGGGTTTGCACACCCGACGGCGATTGACCCTCGCCATCTGGGGCACGGTCAGCGCGTTCGTCCTCGCCGCGGCCGGTGGCGCCTTCTGGCTGACGCAACGTGCCGAGCGCGACGCGGTCGTCGAAACCCAGGAGCGCGTCGTCAGATTCGTCAGCGGCGCGGAGGCGGCGCTGAATCGCACCTAGATCGGGATCGATCTGTTGCTCGCCGACATGGGCGGCCTGCTCGCGCCCGCGCTCCTGCCGGACGGCAGGCTCGACCGCGCCGCGGCGGAGCAGCTGTTGCGCGGCGTCATCAAGCGCAACCTGGAATTTCGCGATTTGGCCGTGGTCGACGCCGACGA
>JBEBHW010000840.1:0-1629 GCA_040081145.1 Burkholderiaceae bacterium | reverse complement strand
GCTGCTCGGCGAGCCAGCGCTGGTAGCCGGTGTAGTGCTCGCGCACCGCAGCCGCGTCAGCGTGCATCTCGTCAAAACTGGGTCTCATCGCGCGCCCTCCCCGAACTGACCTTAGCAACTTCCAGACCAGAGCTCACCGAAATGGTGCGAGCCGGCGCAATCCGATCAGACGATTTTCTCCCCCGGGTGGGTGATCTTGCGCATCGGCTCGTAGCGCGCGGACGCGGTGCGAAGCGGGTGCGCCGTCTGGCTGCCGTCCCATTGTGGGTCATCGATCGACTCGAACACCTGGCGCAGCTTGTGCCCCCAGGTGCTGCGAATCATGTGGAAGTAGGGGTTGTGCTCGTCGATGCAGGCGATTTGCTGCGTCTGGAACCGGTCGCGCTCGTAGACCAAGAGGTCCAGCGGCAGGCCGACCGAGAGGTTCGACTTCAGCGTCGAATCCATCGACACCAGAGCACACTTGGCCGCTTCGTCCAGCGGTGTCGCGGGAGTGAGCATGCGGTCGAGCACGGGCTTGCCATACTTCGATTCGCCGATCTGGAAGTAGCACGTCTCTCGAGTTGCCTCGATGAAATTTCCCGCCGCATAGACGAGGAACAGGCGCATCGCCTCACCGCGAATCTGGCCGCCGAAGATCATCGAGGTGTTGAAGTCCACGCCCGTCTGCTTGAGCGACGCGCCGTCCTGCTCGTAGACGCGGCGCACCGCGCTGCCGAGGACTCGCGCCGCGTCGAACATGCTGGTGGCGTTCCAGATCGTGAGCGGCGCGGCGTCGCCGTTGTCGAGTTTTTCGACTTGCAGGATTTCGCGTACTGACTGCGAGATCGACAAGTTGCCCGACGAGAGCATCACCATCAGGCGGTCGCCCGTGGCCTCGTAGACCATCATCTTGCGAAACGTACTGATCTGGTCGAGGCCGGCGTTGGTGCGCGAGTCGGACAGGAACACGAGGCCGGCGTCGAGCTTGATACCGATGCAGTAGGTCATGGCGGGTTCGATGGGAAAGAAAGACAACACGGCGCAGTGGGCGCGGGATCAGAGCTCGATTTTGCAGCCCTCTGCGCCCAACACCAGCATGCCGCGCGGCCCGACACGCACCTTTGCATCACCCGGGCCGGGCCCTAACGCCAGGCCCTGCGGGTGCGAGGTGTCGAGCAGCGCCTGCCACGCACCGGGGGGCAGGGTGAACTCGACATCGGTGGCGTTGCCGTTGATGAGCCACAGCAGCGGGGCCGCAGCGCGCCCGGGCTTGCCGATCAGGCAAGCCAGCGCCTGTTGTCCCGGCTGGCGCCATTCATCGCCGTGCAGTGGCTCGGCGTCGGCGCGCAGCCAGGTCAGGTCGGACAGGCCTTGCGAATCGGCCAGGCCGTCGTACCAGCGGTTGCCCAGCGGCAGAGCCTGGCGGCGCAACGCCAGCACGCGCTGGGTGAACGCCAGTAGATCGGCATCAATCCGGCCCCACGCGATCCACGTCGTTTCATTGTCCTGGCAATAGGGGTTGTTGTTGCCGCCTTGGGTGTGGCCGAGCTCGTCGCCGGCGGCGAGCATCGGCGTGCCTTGCGAGAGCAGCGCGCTCGTGAGCAGCGCGCGTTGCAGCCGGCTACGCGTCCGCTTCACCATTGCGTC
>JBEBHW010000148.1:0-7707 GCA_040081145.1 Burkholderiaceae bacterium | reverse complement strand
CGCGCGTCGCGGGGAGGGGGGTCGAGTTCAAGTCGCAGCGGGCCGAGGGCAGCGCCGCGGCGAATGTTTGAAGAACGGCGTGCACTCTAGCATCGGCGATGCCGCGCTGACCTTGGCTAGAATCATTTGCACCAGGGACACAAGACAAAATCCATGAAACTGATCGGTTCGCTGACGAGCCCTTACGTGCGCAAAGTTCGCATCGTGATGGCCGAAAAAAAGCTCGACTATCAGTTCGAACTCGAAGACGTCTGGGGCAGCGACGCGATTCTGGCGATCAACCCGCTCGGCAAGGTGCCTTGCTTGGTGCTGGAAGGCCGCGAAGCGGTGTTCGACTCGCGCGTCATCGTCGAGTATCTGGATTCGCGCTCCCCGGTTGCGCGCCTGATTCCCGAGCCGAACCGCGAACGCACCGAGGTGCGAACCTGGGAGGCGCTCGCCGACGGCGTGCTCGACGCCGCGATCCTGGCGCGCCTCGAAGGCCATTGGCCGGGGCGCAGCAGCGAGCAGCGCAGCAGCGCCTGGATTGCACGCCAGATGAGCCGAATCCACGCCGCGCTGGCGGCGATGAGCAGCACTTTGGGCGAGCGCGCCTGGTGCTGCGGAACGCACCTGACGCTGGCTGACATCGCGGTGGGTTGCACGCTCGGCTACCTGGACTTTCGCTTTCCCGACATCGCCTGGCGTGCAGCGCACCCCAACCTGATGCGCTTGTTCGACAAACTGTCGGTGCGGCAGAGTTTTGTCGACACCGTGCCCCCCGCGTAGGGACTGCGCGCGCCCATCAACTCGCCCGCGCCTCCATGGAGGCGGCGCGCCGGTCGAGCTGCAATTTGCGGTACAGCGTGCGAATGCTCAGACCCACTTCGTGTTCGGTGGTCAGCAATTCGCGCGCCACTTCGTGCACCAGGTAGCCCTCGCCGATGCGCTCGAGCAGGCGCAGCTGCGCTTCGCTCAGACGCAGCGCGCCCCGCGTCTTGCTGCCGACCCGGGCGCCGCTCCAGACCGGGGCTTCAAAGCGCACTTTGGCGTGGCGCGCGATCGACGGCGCCATCGGCGACTCGCCGGCGAGCACCTTGACGATCGCCTCACGCAACGTCTCGGGTGAGCCGCCATGCATGTAATAGCCATCGGCCCCGCGCGCAATCGCCTCCATCAGTATCGGGTCATCGAGCGACAGGGCACCCACCAGCAGCAGCGCGCGCGTTTCGCGCGGCTGATTGCACAGCTCCGCGAGAAAGACCTCCAGGTCGGCACGGCGCACCTGCAAATCAAGAAGCACCAGGTCGGGCGGGGCGCTGCGCAGTATGCGCAATCCGTTCGGCAGCGTGGCGCTCAAGGTCGACACCTCCATTCCCGGCATCGCCTCGATCACGCGGCGCAAGTGCTCACCGACGTTCGCGTCGTTCTGAAGCAGAAGCAGGCGGGCCATGGTGCGAGGGCGTGGTGCGTGTCGACAGTGGGGCGCCCCATTGTTCGCATGCGTACGGATCTGCCTACCCCCCCAACGCGGGGTGGCGCACGCACTCACGCAGGCGCGGCGCTGCCCACGACAGAGAAACTCGACGCCTGCGCCATCGGCCAATAGACCTTGAACACCTGGTGTGGCGGGTCGCCCGAAAGCAAGGATCCGGGCGCAACGAACGGTAACAAATTGGCGAGCAGCTTGACGCCGTGGTCCGACGTGCGGCGCACGATGTGCGACGCGCTGATCTGCCCGGGGTGCGCAAGGCCGGCGGCTTGCACGAGTTCCTTGAGCGCCTTGAGCGTGTTCTCGTGGAACTGGTAGACGCGTTCCGTCTTCGTCGGTACGACAAGCGCCTGCTGGCGCAGCGCATCCTGCGTCGTCACCCCCGTCGGGCAATGCCCGGTATGGCAATGCTGCGCCTGGATGCAGCCCAGCGCAAACATGAAACCGCGCGCCGAATTGCACCAGTCTGCGCCGAGCGCCATCATGCGCGCGATGTCGAATGCACTGACCACCTTGCCGGCGCAGCCGAGGCGAATCTTGTCGCGCAGGTTCAAGCCGACGAGGGTGTTGTGCACGAGCAGCAGACCCTCTTGCAGCGGCGCGCCCACGTGATCGGTGAATTCGAGCGGCGCCGCACCGGTGCCGCCTTCGGCGCCGTCGACGACGATGAAATCGGGCGTGATTCCCGTCTCCAGCATCGCCTTGGCGATCGCGAACCACTCCCAGGGGTGGCCGATGCACAGCTTGAAGCCGGTGGGTTTGCCTCCCGACAACTCGCGCAGGCGCTCGATGAATTGCATCATTTGCAGCGGCGTGTCGAATGCGCTGTGGCGCGCAGGCGAGACGCAGTCCACGCCTTCGGGCACACCGCGCGCCTGGGCGATTTCGATCGTGACCTTCGCCCCCGGCAAGACGCCGCCGTGGCCCGGTTTGGCGCCTTGGCTGAGTTTGAGTTCGATCATCTTGACCTGCGGCTCGCTGGCGTTTTTCGCGAAGCGCTCGGCGTTGAACGAGCCATCATCGTTGCGGCAGCCGAAGTAACCCGAACCGACTTCCCAGATCAGATCGCCGCCCTGTTCGCGGTGATAGCGGCTGATGCTGCCCTCGCCCGTGTCGTGCGCGAACTTGCCGCGCCGCGCGCCGGCGTTCAGCGCCAGGATCGCGTTCGCGCTGAGCGCGCCAAAGCTCATCGCCGAGATGTTGAAGACGCTGGTGCTGTACGGCTGGGCGCGGGTCGGCCCGACGAGCACACGAAAGTCGTGCGAGTCGATCTGGCTCGGAACCAGCGAGTGATTGATCCATTCGTAGCCGGTCGCGCCCACGTCGAGCTGCGTGCCGAAGGGTCGCTTGTCGGAGTCGCCCTTGGAGCGCTGGTACACGAGCGAGCGCTGTTGGCGCGAGAACGGCGCCGCATCGTTGTCGCCTTCGATGAAGTACTGGCGAATCTCCGGCCGGATGAATTCGAGCAGAAAGCGCAAGTGCCCGATCACCGGGTAGTTGCGCAGCACCGAGCGCTGCGATTGGTTGATGTCGCGAAACCCCAGCCCCACCAGGAACAGAAATGCCAGCGCCGGCAGCCAACCCACGCCGATCGCGAGCCAGCACAACGTGCTCCCCAGAAAGCCGACTGCGCAAAGCATCCATGCGCTGTAGCGCACCGGGAAAAACCGGTCGAGTCGGTAAAGCCACGCAAACATCGGCACCCCTCCAGGAAGTGGCGCATGGTATGTCGGCTGCAGCGCCTCCGGCCCTGCGGAAAGACCCTGAATCCCGCACCAGTTCCCTGCCTGCGGGCACCCCGCGCGCTCGCGCATCCGCCCCTTCGACGCCGGACCGGCGCCGCTATACTGCCTGCCAGCGCTGATTTGTTCCGGCTTGCGGGCGCTTTAGAAATGCCGCTAAAGACAGGACGCGCGAAACCCGTTGTCCCGCTTTGCGGCGTCGCGACACCGGGTTTTTTCATTTGCGCCTCATGCAGTCCGTCGGTCACGTCCAAGCCCAGTTCGAGCATTTCACGCAGCCGCTGTTGCTTCGCAGCGGTGCGGCCCTGCCCGACTACACGCTTGCCTACGAAACCTATGGTCAGCTCAATGCACAGCGCAGCAACGCCGTGCTCGTGTGCCACGCCCTCAACGCGAGCCACCACGTCGCCGGCTCGTACGCCGGCGAGGAGCGCAACGTGGGCTGGTGGGACAACCTCGTCGGCCCCGGCAAAGCGCTGGATACGCGCCGCTTCTTCGTCATCGGCGTGAACAACCCGGGCTCGTGTTTCGGCTCGACCGGGCCGATGCAGACCAACCCTGCGACAGGCCACCCCTGGGGTTCGGATTTTCCGGTGGTCACGGTCGAAGACTGGGTCGACGCCCAGAAGAGGCTGATGGACCGGCTGGGAATCGACACGCTCGCCGCCGTGCTGGGCGGCAGCCTGGGCGGCATGCAGGCGCTGAGTTGGGCCTTGCGTTACCCGAGACGCCTGCGCCATTGCATTGCGGTGGCGACGGCACCCAATTTGTCGGCGCAGAACATCGCATTCAACGAAGTCGCGCGCCGCGCCATCGTCACCGACCCGGACTTTCACGGCGGCCACTACCTCGCCGCAGGCACACTGCCGCGCCGCGGCCTGCGCGTGGCGCGAATGATCGGCCACATCACCTACCTCAGCGACGACGCGATGGAGGCCAAATTCGGCCGCGAATTGAAGGCCGACGCGCCGGGCTACTCGACCCAAGACATCGAATTCCAGATCGAAGGCTATTTGCGCCACCAGGGCGACAAGTTCAGCGAATACTTCGACGCCAACACCTATTTGCTCATCACGCGGGCGCTCGATTACTTCGACCCGGCGCGCGAGTTCGGCGGCGACTTGAGCGCCGCGTTTGCCGGCGCGCGCTGCAAGTTCCAGCTCGTCAGCTTCACGACCGACTGGCGCTTCGCGCCGGCGCGTTCGCGCGAGATCGTCAAGGCCTTGCTCGACAACCGGCTCGACGTGAGCTACGCTGAAATCGCCGCACCGCACGGCCACGACGCCTTTTTGCTCGACGACCCGCGTTACCACGGCGTGTTGCGTGCGCGCTTTGACAATATTGCGAAAGAGAGCTCGTGAGCGAACGCAGCGACATGGAGTTGATCGCTGCGCTCGTGCCCGCGTGCTCGCGCGTGCTCGACCTGGGTTGCGGCAACGGCGAATTGCTCGCGCACTTGCAGGCGCAGCGCGGCTGCACCGGTTACGGCATCGAAATCCTCGATCAGAACGTGCTCGCCTGCGCGCAGCGCGGCGTGAACGTGATCCAGCTCAATCTCGAAGAGGGACTCGCGATTTTCGAGGACCAGAGTTTCGACGTGGTGCTGCAGCTCGATACCTTGCAACACCTGCGCAACACGGAAAACATGCTGCGCGAAACCGCGCGCGTCGGGCGCCTGGGCATCGTCAGCTTTCCGAACTTCGCGCATTGGCGCAATCGGCTGAGCGTGGCACGTGGCCGCATGCCGGTCACGAAGGTCATGCCCTACCAGTGGTACGACACACCGAACATTCGGGTGGGAACCTACGCCGACTTCGAAATCCTCGCGCGCAAGGGCAATTTGCGCATCCTCGACGCGTTCGGCATCCAGGAGGGCCGGGCGGTGCGGCGCCTGCCGAACTTGCGCGCGAGCGTCGCCGTGTTCAAGTTCGAGCGCGCATAGGCGCCTCGGTGGCAGGGGCGCCGGAGCGCAACGTGCGACTTTCAGCGCGCGGCGGGCTCGGCGCGCAGCGGCGCGACCGGCGTCAAGGCGGCGAACTCGGCGCCACGCTTGTCTTTCCACGCGGCGATCGCCAGCGTCATTTCGTCGACGTCGAAAATTGCGCTTTGCAGCAGCGTCATTTGCTGCAGCGCCGCGGCGGTGCCGTGGTCGCGCGCGTGGTTCAGCGCGAGCTTGCTGCCGGCAATCGCCAGCGGCGACTTGGCGGCAATCTCTTGCGCCAGGGCCAGAGCATGTTTCAGCAGGGCTTGCGCGTCGGGCAAGACCGCGTTGACCAGGCCGATGTCGAGCGCGCGTTGCGCGCCCACGCGCTCGCCCGTGTAAGCCATCTGCCGCGCCACGCCCTGCGGAACGATCTTCGGCAGGCGCTGCAGCACGCCCACATCGGCCATCATGCCGATGTGAATCTCCTGCACCGTGAAAAACGCGTCGGCGCTGCACACGCGAATATCGCAGGCGCTCGCCAGGTCCAGGCCGCCACCGATGCAGCCGCCCTGAACCGCACAAATCACCGGGAAGTGCACTTCGTCCAGGGCGCTGAAACAGTCGACGAGGCGCCGCAGCGACTCCTGAAAGCTCAGGCGCGCACGTGCGCTGGCGGTGTGCAGCAGCGCCTCGTTGCCGTCGAAGACCTCGAGCGCCATGCCGGCGCTGAAGTGTTTTCCGGTCGACGCGATCACCAGCACGCGCGTCGTGCCGGCATCGGCCAGGCCACGCACCGCGTCGCGCAGCGCCGGGAAGAACGCCGGTGTCATCGTGTTGAAGCGCTCGGGACGGTTCAACACGAGTTGGGTGACGCCGTCTGCGGACGAGAGTTCGAAGAATTCGCTCACATGTGCTCCTCGAGTGTGAGTGGTCGATGTGCCGCGACCGGTCGTGCATCGCACGTCGGGCAAGCCCGGGGGACAGCGCAGCGGCGCACCCCTAAACTTCGCGAATGACGATGCACCCCCTCGCGAGCGCCGACGCCGTGCCGCTGCAGTGGCACGACTGGCCACGCACGGCGCCGCGCGGCACGCTGCTGATTGTGCACGGCCTGGGCGAGCACATCGGCCGCTACGCGGCCGCCGCGGCGCGCTTCAACGCCTGGGGCTGGCGCGTCGCAGGAATGGACTTGCGCGGCCACGGCGGGAGCGGCGGTGCGCGCGGTGGCCTGCCACGCAGCGACGCCATGCTCGACGACCTGGGCCGCCTCATCGACGCCGTGCGCGGCGCGGACCGATCGCCGCTCGTCCTGCTCGGGCACAGCATGGGCGGCCTGATCGCGAGCCGCTTCGTCGCCGAAGGCCTGGCGGCGCAGCCGGCGCCCTGGTGGCGTGACGTCGATGCTTTGGTGCTGTCGTCGCCGGCGCTCGAACCTGGCATGAACGGCGCGCAGAAGCTGCTCTTGGCGCTGCTGGGGCGCTGGGCGCCGCAGCTCGCGGTGGGCAACGGCCTCGAGCCGGCCTGGATCTCGCGCGACCCCGGCGTCGTTCAGGCGTACGTGGCCGACCCGCTGGTGCACGGCCGTGTCACGCCGGCGCTGGTACGCTTCATCGTCGACGCGGGTGAACACGTGCGCCGCCTGGCGCCGTCCTGGCGGATCAAGACTTTGTTGATGTACGCCGGAGCGGATCGCTGTGTGGCCCCCAGAGGGAGTGCAGCGTTTGCTGCGACCGCGCCGCCCTGCGTCACGGCGCGCGAGTTCGCGACGCTGTTCCACGAAATATTCAACGAGCCCGAGCGCGACACCGTGTTTGATGCGCTGCAAGCGTGGCTCGACACGCGATTTCAGCCCTGACTGCGGCATAAACTCGCGGCGATACCCACCCGCGCGGAGACCCCCATGAACGCACGCGACCCGTCCCTTCCCTTGCTGCCCGATGAAACCAGCGCCCTCGCAGCGTTTGCGAACGCCGCGTGGGACCGCGAAATCGTTCCGGCGATCACCGAGTACATCGGCATCCCTGCGAAAAGCCCGATGTTCGACGCCGACTGGCAGCGCAACGGCCACCTGGACCGAGTGATTCGCGACGCCGCAACCTGGGTCGAGGGCCAGCGAATTGCCGGCTTGACGCTCGAAGTGGTGCGTATCGAAGGGCGCACGCCGCTGATCTTTTTCGAAGTGCCTGCCACACGCGCCGACAGCAGCGACACGATTTTGCTTTACGGTCACCTCGACAAACAGCCCGAGTTCAGCGGCTGGCGGAGCGACCTGGGCCCGTGGACGCCGAAGTACAAAGACGGTCTGCTCTACGGCCGCGGCGGCGCCGACGACGGTTATGCCGTGTACGCGGCGCTCACCGCGATCGCCGCGCTCGACGCGCAAGGCATCCCGCGGCCGCGCTGCGTGGGCGTGATCGAAAGCTGCGAAGAAAGCGGCTCGCCCGACTTGCCGGCGTACATCGACGTGTTGAAGCCGCGCCTGGGCAGCGTCGGGCTCGTCGTCTGCCTGGACAGCGGGGCGGGCAACTACGACCAGCTCTGGCTCACGACAAGCCTGCGCGGCATGGTCA
>JBEBHW010000147.1:0-7709 GCA_040081145.1 Burkholderiaceae bacterium | reverse complement strand
TCGTCGGGCCGCAGGCGGCCTTCGATGATGTCGTCGCGCAGGCGCGCGTACGTCTGCTCGATCAGGGTGCGCGGCGCTTCGTCGCCCGGCAGCGGGGCCAGGCTGCCGGCGGCGGCTGACGGGAACGACGGTGGGGTCGTCGTGGCCGTCGTGTGGGTCGTCGCCGCGCCGCTGGGAGGGCGCTCGACGCCGCTGCCTACTCGCTGCGCTTCGGCCCGTGCGGGCCGGGACGGCCGGCGCTGGATGGACGCGCCGCCAGTCGTCGCCGGCGAGGCGGCCGCACCATTGGCTGCAGCGGCATCGGCGAGAACCGGACTGAGAAATGCCTTCTTGGCCATGCGGGGACAACTCCTCGTCAGGATTCTCGGCCATGGGCTCGCTGCAGGCGGTACGCCAGCTGCGGTCGGCGAATACCCAGGGACCGCGCGGCAGCCGACAGGTTGCCGCCGGCGCGATGCACGGCCTCACGGATCAGGCCATCTTCCAGTGCGTCGAGCGTCAGGCCTCGGCGCTGCACTTCGTCCAGGAATGCGCCGCCGCCGGGGTCACGGCGTTCCAGGTGACCCGCGGCGTTGATGGTCACGGTGGTGTGGCCGGGTGGCATCGTGAACAGCTCGTCAACGTCGATCGCGGCGCCGGGAGCGGCCAGGATCACGCCGCGCTCGATCAGGTTTTCCAGCTCGCGCACGTTTCCGGGCCAGGCATAGCTGCGCATGGCGTCGAGCGCGCGGTCGGTGAAGCCGGGCACGCGCTTGTGGTGAATGCTCGTGAACTGGCGCAGCACCGTCTGCGCCAACGCTTCGATGTCGGCGTTGCGCTCGCGCAGCGGCGGAATGGCAATGGGGTAGACGTTCAGGCGGTACAGCAAATCCTGCCGCAGGCGGCCGGCCGCGACCGCGGCGTCGAGGTCGACGCTGCTGGAGGCGATCACGCGAATGTCGATGCGGCGCGGCTGTGCGGCGCCCACGCGTTCGACTTCGCCTTGTTGCAGGCAGCGAAGCAGCTTGGCCTGTGCGGGCAGCGGCAGCGCGGCCACCTCGTCGAGAAACAGCGTGCCGCCGTGCGCACGTTCCAGCGCGCCGGGTCGGCCCGCAGCCGCGTGCTGCGCGGAGGTGGCGGTGGAGGTGGAGCCGCCGGTGGCGCCATGGGCGATGGCGGCGCTCTGCCCCGCGGCGCTTGCGACACCGCCTGCAACGGGGTCGACGCGGTCGGTCCCGAACAGCTCCAAATGGACCAGCTCGGGCGGCATCGACGCGGCATTGACCGCCACGAATGGTTGCGCCGCGCGCGGGCCCCTGGCGTGCAGCGTGCGCGCCAGCCGCTCCTTGCCCACGCCGCTTTCGCCTGTGAGCATGACCGCCACCTGCGTGACGGCGGCCTTGCGCATCAGGTCCACGGCGCGGCGCATGCCGCGCGACAGGCTGACCCACTCGCCGCTGTCGTCGCGTGGCGCGAGCGTGCTGCGCAGCGAATCGACCTTGCTCTGAAGGTCTTCGATGCGCACCAGAATCGAGTCGGCGTCGTAGTCGCGCGCGAGCTGCTCACCGTCGGGCCAGGCGTCGACAGGCCGGCCCTCGATGCGGCAGTGCGCGTGGCCGCAGCCGCAGCATTCGGTTTCTCGGTAGATGACCCGGCGGCCCATGAAGGCGCTGACGTAGCCCGACGCGTAGCCGATCAACATCCAGCACACCGGCTGGTCCTGCGGGCCGAAGTCTCGCAGGTGCGTCTCGACCTCCCAGGAGTGGTCCCAGCGCACACGGCACAGGTGGTGGCCGGCGTCGATGTCCATCTCGAAGGTTTCCACCGCAACCTGCACGGCGCCCTCCAGCATGTGCAGTTGCGGGCCCACCGAGAACTGTTCGATGACCGACGCGTTTGGCCGCACCTGGCGCGCCAGCGCCGCGTCACGCTGGCCGGCGGCGTAGCCGGCGCGCATGAAGACACGTCGTGTGTGCTCGCGACCAGTGGTCTGGATCAACTCGCGGCGCAGGCCGCCCAGCGCTTCAGCGTGCAGCAGAAGCATGCGGTGGCCGGCCAGCCAGATTCGGCCGTCACCGGCCGAGAAGTGAACCAGGCGTCGCAGGTCAGCATCCGATGGCAGAGGGATGTCCATGTTTTATCGATAAAAACTCACTTCAGCGCCTCAAATCTGCCAGTCACTATTCGATCTGTTTACCAAATGGAGAAGTATTGCCGAATTACTTTGATCATTTGATAACTTTTGGGCTAAAACGAGTCCTGCTCTCCTCCGTGATTTCCCTAGTTTTATCGATATTCCAGGCTCCGTGGGTTGTGCATGACCGGCTCGCTGCGCAATGATGCGCCCGATGGCACGCAACGCGCTCGATCAACCTGACACCGGAACCGACGCCGCGCGCACGGACCCGAGCCCTGCCGTGCCGCAGCGCAAGTTCGTGCGCGTGATCGAGCAGCACCCCAACGGCCTGGTGCGCTTCGACTTCGCGGTCGGCTGGCCCGATCTGTCGTGCGAACTGGTGCTGCCGCACGCCCTGTTCGATGACTTCTGCCGCCGAAACGCCGTCGAATTCAAGACCGAGCCGGCGGCCCCAGGCATCAACACCCTTCCATCCCCGGAGCCTTCAGAGCCATGACCAGCATCGACCTGCAGGCCCGCGAAATCAAGCCGCTGCGCAACACCTACACCCATGTGGCGAAGTACGTCGGCAACGACAAGCCGGCCACGCGCTACCAGGAGGCCACCTACGGCGCGCAGCCCACGCAGAATTTCCACTACCGTCCGACGTGGGAGCCGCAGTACGAGCTGTTCGACGCCTCGCGCAGCAAGGTGGTGCTGGCCGACTGGTACGTGCTGAAGGACCCGCGCCAGTACTACTACGCCAGCTGGACGATGGCGCGCGCGCGCCAGCAGGAGGCGGTGGAGTCCAACTACCAGTTCATCGATTCACGCAACCTGCTGGCCAAGCTACCCGACTCGGTGCGCGACAGTGTGCTTGAGGTGATGATGCCGCTGCGCCACGTGGCCTGGGGCGGCAACATGAACAACTGCTTCATCGCCGCCTACGGCTACGGCACGGCGTTCACCGCGCCGGCCACCTTCCATTCGATGGACCACCTGGGAGTCGCGCAGTACCTGACACGGCTGGGGCTGGCGCTGGACAACCCGCACGTGCTCGACGAAGGCAAGCAGCGCTGGATGAATGACCCGCGCTGGCAGGTGCTGCGCCGCTTCGTTGAAGACACGCTGGTGGTGAAAGACCCGTTCGAGCTGTTCGTGGCGCAGAACCTGGCGCTGGACGGGCAGCTGTACCCGTTGGTGTATGGCGGCTTCATCGACGATCACCTGGCGCTGCAAGGCGGCACCACGATCGCGATGCTCACCGCATTCATGCCCGAGTGGCACGACGAGTCGGCGCGCTGGATCGACGCGGTGGTCAAGGCCGCCGCCGCGGAATCGCCCGCGAACAAGGCGCTGATCAGCGGCTGGGCCAAGACCTGGGGCGATCGAGCGCAGGCCGCCCTGGCCCCCGTGGCCGAGATCGCGCTGGGCGCGCCAGGACAAGAGCAGCTGGCAACCGTGCGCGCAGCGTACGACGCGCGGTGCAAGAAGGCCGGATTGGCCTGAGCGTTTGCACTCCTAACCACGGTCACGACCACCCGGCGGCACCCATGTCCAAAGTCTTCATCGCGTTCCAGGCCAACGAAGAGTCCCGACCCGTTGTCGAGGCGATCCTGGCCGACAACCCGCAGGCCGAAGCGGTGTATTCGCCTGGCCTGGTGAAGATCGACTGCCCGACCCGGCTGGTGATCAAGCGCGCGACGATCGAAGAGCAGATCGGCCGGGCCTTCGACCTGCAGCAGATTCACATCAACCTGGTGACACTGTCGGGCAACATCGACGAGGACGACGACGAGTTCTCGCTGGCCTGGAAACACTGAAGCCGCGGAGCCCAAACGTGGACACGCGCGTCATCCGCAAGAAGCTGCCGCTCAAGGAGCGTTATGCCGCCATGACGCGCGGCCTGGCCTGGGACACCACCTACCAGCCGCGCGACGCGGTCTTTCCAATGGACCGCTACGAAGGCATTCGCATCCACGACTGGAATGCCTTCGAAGACCCGTTCCGTCTCACGGTGGACGCCTACTGGAAGTACCAGGGCGAGAAGGAACGCAAGCTCTACGCCGTGATCGACGCCTTCGCGCAGAACAACGGCCACCTCGGCGTGAGCGACGTTCGCTACGTCAACGCGCTCAAGCTGTTCATCCAGGGCGTGACGCCGCTGGAGTACTACGCGCACCGCGGCTACGCGCACCTGGCGCGGCAGTTCGGCGGCGAGGGCTTGCGAACGGCGTGCCTGTTCCAGGCGGCCGACGAGTTGCGTCACTTCCAGACCGAAACGCACGCGATCAGCCACTACAACAAGTTCTTCAACGGCATGCACAACGCGCCGCACTGGTTCGACCATGTGTGGTATCTCTCGGTGCCCAAGTCGTACTTCGAAGACGCCATGACCGCGGGGCCGTTCGAGTTCCTCACGGCCATCAGCTTCAGCTTCGAATACGTGCTGACGAACCTGCTGTTCGTGCCCTTCATGAGCGGCGCGGCGCACAACGGCGACTTGTCCACCGTCACGTTCGGCTTCAGCGCGCAGAGCGACGAAAGCCGGCACATGACGCTGGGCATCGAGTGCGTGAAGTTCATGCTCGAACAAGACCCGGCCAATCTTCCGATCGTGCAGCGCTGGGTCGACAAGTGGTTCTGGCGCGGCTACCGGCTGCTGACCCTCGTCGCAATGATGCAGGACTACATGCTGCCCAAGCGGGTGATGAGCTGGAAGGAAGCCTGGGAGATGTACGCCGAGGCCGCCGGAGGCGCGCTGTTCGACGACCTGGCGCGCTACGGCATCCGCAAGCCCGCCGGCTGGGAGGCCGCCTGCGAGGGCAAGGACCACATCAGCCACCAGGCCTGGAACGCGTTCTACAACTACAGCGGCGCGACCGCCTTCCACACCTGGGTGCCCGGTGCGGAAGAGATGCAGTGGCTGAACGCCAAGTACCCCGACACCTTCGACAAATACTACCGCGCGCGCCTCGAGCACTACGCTGAGCGCGCCGCACAGGGCCAGCGTTACTACAACAAGACGCTGCCGATGCTGTGCACCACGTGCCAGATCCCGATGTTCTTCACCGAACCGGGCAACCCGCGCTGGATCGCCTATCGCGAAAGCACGCACGACGGCGACACCTATCACTTCTGCAGCGACGGCTGCAAGAGCATCTTCGATCACGAACCGGCGAAGTACGTGCAGAGCTGGCTGCCGGTGCACCAGATCCTGCAGGGGCATTGCTTCAAGCCGGACGTGGACCCGACGAAGCCTGGTTTCGACGCCATGGCCGCGGTGCTCGACTACTACGGCATGAACGTGGGGCGCGACAACCTCGACGTCGAAGGCAGCGAGGACGCGCGCCACTTCGCCGAATGGGGTGCGGGGCAGAACCCGAAGGAGGGGCAGTTGTGAGCGCGCCGAGCCAGTCAGCCGGCGTCGCCAGCCTCGGTCCCTACGTCTTTCCGGCGAAGGACGTGCGCGCGAACTTCCCGAAGCCGCTGCTCTACGTGGGCTGGGACGAACACATGATGTTCTGCGCGTCGCTGGCGGTGCCGCTCGACCTCGACACCCGCTTCGGCGATCTGCACACCTCGCTGCTGCCGGCGTTGTATGGCGAGCACCCCGACTTCGTGCGCATCGACTGGGCCAAGGTGCAGTGGCTGCGCGGCGGCACCTGGTTCACACCGGACCCCGACCGTTCCCTCGCCGAGCAAGGCTTTCACCACAAGTCGGTGCTGCGGTTTCGCACGCCCGGGCTCGAAGGCATTCGAGGCTCATGCGGCTGACCGCGGCAGCGTCCTTCATCAACCCGTGCCGCCGCCATGGCCCTGAGGCAGCACGGTTCCATCAATCCGGGCTGAGTTTCATCGACCGATCAGGAGACACGCGAACATGAAGACCTCACTGCTTGCCGCCGCCTTTGCCGCCGCCGGCTTCGTTGTGACCCCGGTGCTGGCGCAGGACAAGTGCGGCCTGGCCACCGGCAAGAAGGCCACCGGGGAGCCGATTCCCATCGGCGCCGTGGTCGGCAAGACCGGCCCGGAAGACTTCTCGTCCGGCGCGGCCGCCGCCGCCGCGTACTTCAAGTGCGTGAACGAGAACGGCGGCATCAACGGCCGGCCCATCGCCTACACGGTGCAGGACGACCAGTGGAACCCCGAGGTCGCCGCGCAGGCCGCGAGCAAGCTCGTGAAGGACACCAAGGTCGTCGGCATGGTGGGCAGTTCCAGCTTCGTCGAGTGCGGCTCCAACAACAAGCTGTACGAGGCCGAGGGCGTGGCCGTCATCTCCAGCGTGGGCGTGCCGCGCGCGTGTTTCTTCGGCAAGAACTACATCTCCTTCAACTCCGGGCCCCGCCAGTCCACCGTGGGCGCGGCGCAGTACCTTGCGGAGAAGCAGGGCGTGAAGAGCATCACCTGCGTGGCCCCCGGCATTCCGGGCTTCGGCGACTGGGTGTGCAACGGTGTCGAGGCCTACGGCAAGGCGGCCGGCGTGGCCGTGAAGAGCGTGATCTTCGATCCGGGTGCGCTGGACGGCAACGCCATCGCCCTGCAGATTGCCGCCGCCAAGGGCGCCGGCGTGGTGCTGGGCATGCCTCGCGGCATGATGCTGCCGATCCTCACCGCCGCCGAGCAGCAGGACCTGGGCAAGACGATGAAGTGGGGCTTGCCGACCTCGGCCTACCACGCCGACATGCCCAAGGCCGTCGGCAAGTACTGGGCCGGCAAGACGATCGTGCACATGGAGCTGCAGCCGATGGATTCGACCGCGGCCGACAACAGCAACTGGCTCGCCGTGATGAACAAGTACGGCGCCAAGAGCGACCCGCGCGACACCTTCTCGCAGGCCGGCTACCTGTCGGCCAAGGTGGCGACGCAGGCGCTGCTCGGCATCAAGGGCCCGATCGACCGCAAGGCCGCGCATGACGCGTTCAAGGGCATCAAGAACTTTCGCAGCGACATGATGTGCGGACCCTGGTACTACGGTCCTGGCGAGCGCCACCAGCCCAACCACGCCGGCCGTGCCGCCGAACTGACGACCTCGGGCTTCAAGACGATTGCCGAGTGCTACCAGTCGAAGGACGCCGAGCTCGCCGACGTGCTCGATTTCGAGGCCAAGAACGCAGGGATGGTGAAGTAACGAGGCTCTCGGCGCGCGGCGGCTCCTGCCGGACTCGCCGCGCGACGTCTTGAACCCAACGTCATTCGGACCGTGGACACCCTGCTGCCCTTCCTTGTCGTCGGCATCAGCGTCGGCGCCATCTACGCACTCTCGGGCGTGGGGCTGGTCGTGCTGTACCGCGCCAGCGGCGTGGTGAACTTCGCCTACGGCGCGCTCGGCGGGCTGGCGGCGATGGTGTGCTGGCAAGTCATCGACCTCGATATCGCCGAGCCGTTGGGCTGGCTGGCGGGCATCGCCAGCGCCACCTTGCTTTCATGGGGCTATGGGCGCTTCATCGCCCCTTCGCTCACGCACCAGGACCGCATCGTGCGCGCCATGGCCACCTTGGGGTTCGCGCTGATGATCATGGGGCTGGCGCAGTGGTACTGGGGCGACACGCCGCGGCGGCTGGTGCTGCCGGGCGATTCCGACGGGATCGAGTTCGACGGCCGCCGCTTGATC
>JBEBHW010000839.1:0-1642 GCA_040081145.1 Burkholderiaceae bacterium | reverse complement strand
AGTTTGCCGTCCCGCGCTTTGACACCGTATTCGGCGATCTTCTTTTCGATGTCGGCAAAACTCATCTGATCCGCGTTGCGCAGGATAGGCACGACGAGGCCGCGCGGCGAACCCACCGCGATGCCGATGTCGAAGTAGCCGTGATAGACGATGTCGGTCCCGTCCACCGAAGCGTTGAGCACCGGGTACTTCTTCAGTGCAGCGACTGCCGCCTTGACGAAGAAGCTCATGAAGCCAATCTTGACGCCGTGTTCCTTCTCGAACTTTTCCTGGAAACGCTTGCGCATTTCCATCACGGGCGCCATGTTGACTTCGTTGAACGTCGTCAGGATCGCGTTCGTCGCCTGCGACTGCAAAAGGCGCTCGGCGACGCGTGCGCGCAGCCGGCTCATCGGCACGCGCTGCTCGGGGCGGTCGCCGCGCGATACGGCGAGCGGCGCCGCGACAGGGGGCAAGGCTTTTGTCGCGGGCGCGGCACTGGCGGGTTGTGCCGGCGCTGGCGCCGGCCGCGCCTCGCCTTCGAGTGCCGTCAGCACGTCGCCTTTCGTGACACGCCCGTCCTTGCCCGAACCTGCGACGGAACCCGCAGCGAGTTGGTTGTCGGTCATCAATTTGGCCGCTGCGGGCATGACTGCGGCAGTGCCTGACTTGGCCGCCGAGCCCGCAGGCGCAGCGCCGGCAGCGGGCGCGGGCAGCTTCGCGCTTGGCTTGGCCACCGCCTCGGTATCGATCTTCGCGATCACTTCCTCGGCGACACAGCTTTCGCCGTCGTTCTTCACGAGCTGTGCCATCACGCCCGACGCCGGCGCCGGCACCTCGAGAACGACTTTGTCGGTCTCGATTTCGACGAGGATTTCATCCATCTCGACGCGCTCGCCGGGCTGCTTCTTCCATTGCAGCAGCGTCGCTTCCGCGACCGACTCCGACAACTGCGGGACCTTGACTTCGATGATTGCCATTGAACAGTTCCTCATTCATTCTTCTGTGTGCCCAGGCCCATCGCGAACGGGCGCGGCCGGAAACGGATTGCGTGGCGCGACGTGCGGGCCAGTCGCGCCGGTGCTACTTGGCGAGCACGAATCCCTTGAGCTTGCCGAACGCCTGCTCGAGCAACGCTCGCTGCTGCTCCTGGTGCATGTGCGCGTAGCCCACCGCCGGCGACGCGGAGGCCGGCCGCCCGGCGTAGCCGAGCTTTTGCCCCTCTGACATGTTCTCGTGGATGTAGTGCTGCACGAAGAACCATGCGCCCTGGTTTTGCGGCTCGTCCTGGCACCACACGACTTCCGTGGCTGCGGGGTACTTCTTCATTTCAGCGGAAAAGGCGCGGTGCGGAAACGGATAGAGCTGCTCGACGCGCAGAATCGCCACGTCGCCGTGCTTGTGTTCGGCGCGCGCCTTGACGAGGTCGTAGTACACCTTGCCGGAGCAGGCAATGACCCGCTTCACTTTCTCGGCGTTGACCTCGGCACTGATCTCGGCGATCACGGTCTTGAACTCGCCCTTGGTGAATTCGGCGAGCGGCGACGTCGCGTCCTTCGCGCGCAGCAGCGACTTGGGCGTCATGATGACCAAGGGCTTCCTGAACATGCGCACCATCTGCCGGCGCAGCACGTGAAAGATCTGGCTCGCCGTCGTCGGTTGA
>JBEBHW010000838.1:0-1645 GCA_040081145.1 Burkholderiaceae bacterium | reverse complement strand
CCCCTGATGGCGTCACGCTGGATCCCGGCGTGCGCCGGGATGACAACTTGGGCCGGGACGACTTGTGGCGCTTCTCCACCGGACTGCACTGCCCCGACAGCGACCTGCGCTACGCCGACCCGCAGCCGGGACTGTTCAGCTTCAACTCGGCGGTGGGTGCGTGCGAAACGTGCCGCGGGTTCGGCCGCGTCATCGGCGTCGACTACGGCCTGGTCATTCCGGACCCGCGCAAGACCTTGCGCAGCGGCGCGATCAAGCCGCTGCAGACGCCGGCGTGGAAGGAGTGCCAGGACGACCTCATCAAATACGGCGGCGAAGCCGGCATTCCGCGCGACACGGCGTGGGCGATGCTCACCCCCGCGCAGCGCGACTGGGTGATCGGTGGCTCGCCGCAGTGGGCGGGCAAGTGGAACAAGCAGTGGTACGGCATCAAGCGCTTCTTCGAATACCTCGAGAGCAAGGCGTACAAGATGCACATCCGCGTCCTGCTCTCCAAGTACCGCAGCTACACGCCATGCGGCGTTTGTGGCGGGGCGCGGTTGAAGACGGAAGCCTTGTTGTGGCGTCTTGGCACAAAGGAAGATGCCGACGGCGTCTTCGCGCCTGCGAGACGCTTCATGCCGCAAGGCGTGGCGTGGTCTCGCGAACGGCTCGAAGCGCTGCCCGGCTTGACGCTGCACGACCTGATGCTGATGCCGATCCACCGCATCCGCAGTTTTTTCGCCGAGCTGTCGCTGCCGAGCACGATGCTCGACGATGCGCTGAAGCTGCTTCTCGACGAAGTGCGCACTCGGCTGAAGTACCTGTGCGACGTCGGCCTGGCCTACCTGACGCTGGACCGGCAAAGCCGAACGCTCAGCGGCGGCGAAGTCCAGCGCATCAACTTGACGACGGCGCTCGGCACCTCGCTCGTGAACACGATGTTCGTGCTCGACGAGCCGAGCATCGGGCTGCACCCGCGCGACATGGGCCGCATCGTGGAAGCCATGCTGCGCCTGCGCGACGCGGGCAATACGCTCGTCGTCGTCGAGCACGACCCGGCGGTGATGCTCGCCGCGGACCGCCTCATCGACATGGGCCCTGGCCCGGGCGAGCGCGGCGGCCGAATCGTCTTCGACGGCACACCGGCCGACATCCGCAAGGCCGACACGCTCACCGGCGCCTATCTCGGCGGGCGCAAGACGGTGACGATGGGGATCAAGCGCCTCGTCGGCCCGGCGACGCCGAAATTGATTCTGCAAGGCGCGCGCGACCACAATCTGAAGGCCATCGACGTCGAGTTCCCGTTGCACCACCTGGTGTGCGTGACGGGCGTTTCGGGTTCCGGCAAGAGCACGCTGATGCAAGACGTGCTCTACCCGGCGCTGTCACGCCACTTTGGCAAGGCGACGGAATCGCCGGGCGCGTTCGATGCCCTGCTTGGCGCTGATCTCCTGAGCGACGCCGTGTTCGTCGACCAATCGCCGATCGGCAAGACGGCGCGCTCCAATCCGGCGAGTTACGTCGGCGCGTTCGACGAAATCCGCAAGCTCTTCGCGCAGACCTCGCTCGCCTTGCAGCGTGGCTACGGCCCGGGAATGTTCAGCTTCAACGCTGGCAACGGGCGCTGCGCGACTTGCGGCGGCTCGGGCTTCGAGCACGTGGA
>JBEBHW010000837.1:0-1653 GCA_040081145.1 Burkholderiaceae bacterium | reverse complement strand
TCGTCATCCAGCCCACCTGCGCCCCGACCAACGAGCACCTCATGGAGCTGTGCATCATGGTCGACGCGCTGAAGCGCGCGTCGGCGCGCCGCGTCACCGCCGTCATCCCCTATTTCGGATACGCCCGCCAGGACCGCCGGCCGCGCTCGACGCGCGTTCCCATCAGCGCCAAAGTCGTCGCCAACATGCTCGAAGCGGTGGGCGTGGAGCGCTTGTTGACGATGGACCTGCACGCTGACCAGATCCAGGGTTTTTTCAACATTCCGGTGGACAACATTTACGCCTCGCCGGTGCTGCTGTCGGACCTGCAATCGAAACGCTACGAAGACCTGGTCGTGGTGTCGCCCGACGTCGGCGGCGTGGTCCGCGCGCGCGCGCTGGCCAAGCAACTGGGCTGCGAACTGGCGATCATCGACAAGCGCCGGCCGCGCGCCAACGTGTCGGAGGTGATGCACGTGATCGGCGACACCGAGTCGCGCAACTGCGTGATCATGGACGACATGATCGACACCGCCGGCACTCTCGTGAAAGCCGCCGAGGTGCTGAAGGAACGCGGCGCGAAGAACGTCTACGCCTACTGCACCCACGCCGTGTTTTCCGGGCCGGCGATCGAACGCATTGCCGGCTCGATGCTCGACGAAGTGGTGATCACGAACACGGTTCCCCTGCGTGCCGCGGCAAAGAGTTGCCGCAAGGTGCGCCAGTTGTCGGTGGCCTTTTTGTTTGCGGAAACGATTCGCCGGATTTCCGACGGCGAGTCCGTCACCTCACTGTTCGCCGAGCAGAACAGCAACGTTTGACATGGGAGCGCGCCCGGGCGGACGCCTTGCGTCGTCCGCCCCCCAAGGGGGTTGAGTAAAGTGACCGATCCACATGGACTCAAGAGTCGAAAGCCTGCCCCTGGCGGGGCAGGCCCTAACCGGGCCGCAAGGCCTCAATACGAAGCACCTGGTCGCGGGGCTTCTTCTTCATTGGAGTGAAATATGAAATTCGTCGCTTATGAGCGCACGCTGCAGGGGACCGGAGCGAGCCGCCGCCTGCGCAACGCGCAAAAGGTACCCGGCATCGTCTACGGTGCGGGCGCATCGGCCATGATCGAACTCGATCACAACGCCTTGTTCTTCGCCTTGAAGAAAGAGGCGTTCCACTCGTCCATCCTCGAGATGGAACTCGCCGGCAAGTCGCAAAACGTGCTGCTGCGCGACTACCAGATGCACCCGTTCCAGCCTATCGTTCTGCATGTGGATTTCCAGCGTGTCGACGCCACGACCAAGGTCACAAAGCGCGTGCCCTTGCACTTCGTGAATGAAGAGAACTCGCCTGCCGTCAAGACCGACAAATGCCTGGTGAATCACGTCGTCACCGATTTGATGATTCAGTGCCTGGCCGCGCAGCTCCCCGAGTTCATCACGGTTGACTTGGGCAATCTGGCGAAGGGCCAGTCGCTGCACGCGAACGACATCAAGCTCGCCGAAGGCATCAAGGTCATGACGCACGGCAAACCCAACCCCGTGATCGTCTCGGTCTCGGTGCAGGCGGCCGAGGAAGAAGTGGTTGCGGCACCCGTTGTCGCAGTGCCCGCGGCGGCTCCGGCCAAGGCGAAAAAGAACGAGAAGCAGAACAAGAAGTGACGCTGGCTCGAACGTCGCGATG